>JAEYLA010000001.1 GCA_023461495.1 Bacillota bacterium
CCGGTTCCTCCCGCATGAAACAGAAAATGAGCGCGGGGGCGGTCGGCGTCAAAACGAAAATTCCCGAATATGAGACCACGCTGATTATTGCAAAAAAGCTGCAGGCACAGCTCGAAGAAGCGGGCGCTATCGTCTACATGCTGCGCACGGAAGATGATGTGCGACTTTCCAATGTGGACCGCGCAAAGGCCATGAACCTTGCAGAAGTGGACTGCTGGATCCGCATCCATTGTGATTCCAATACGGATCCTGCCGCAAACGGCGTGCATGTCCTGACCCCTTCCGCTACAAGCTCTCCCACCATTGCCCAGGAGAGCCTGCGCCTTGCAAAGCGGATGCTGAAAGGCGTATGCGGCGCAACAGGCGCAAAGGAGCTCTCCGTTTTAACAAAGAGCGACCAAACGGGCTTTAATTGGTCCGAACGGCCCGTTGTGACGGTGGAGCTTGGGTATCTTTCCAACCCCACAGAGGATGTACGCCTCAACCGCGCTTATTATCAGGATGCCTGCGCAAAGGGCATGTTTGATGCGCTGGCTTTATACTTTACCGAAGCTTGACCGGTTGCTCCAAAAGACCGGGTGCTATGACGCCCGGTCTTTTTCTTTGCTTTTCATTTTTTTATATTCCTTTAAATATTTTAGATATTTATGTTTCATCGTGTCAAAAAAGGCCGATTAAGAGTGCAGCACCATTACATCCCCACATGATGAAACTGGAAAAGGGTACTCAATCGTCCGGCGACAGCCTGGCCGGAGGATTATTTATTATGCAATTACAAGGAGTGTGCACACATGAAAAACCTTTCCATTCCCAAAAAGCTTACCACGGCTTTCGTACTGATCATACTGCTGTTTGTCGGAGCGCTGCTGGCGGCCATGCTGAACCTTGGAAAAATATCGGATGAATTTACAATATTCCATGACCGTTCGTATTCTTCCGCAAAGCAGACGATGCAGATCAGGGGGCTGTTGCATGAAATTGAAAAGAATCTCATCAGCGCCACCGTTGCGCAAAGCGTGGGTGAAGCGCAGACTTACCTTGACGAAGTGAATGCTTCCGTTGCGGAATTGACCGCCGCGCGCGAGGCGCTTGCAACATCGCTGATCGGCAACGAGGAGCTGATTGCCGATTTCAATGCGGAAGCGACCGAGACCGCCGGCATCCGCGGTGAAATCACAAAGCTTGCGTTGAGCGGACAAGGCGCTGCGGCACTTGCAAAATACCGGCAGGACTATGCGCCAAGGGCCCAATCTCTGCGCGATACCATGGAACAGGTGAGTGTAAACGACGCGCAAAATTCGGATGTCTTCTTTACCGACGCGCAGTCTGCACAGCGCCTTGCCACCCTGCTTGTTTTAAGCACTACGGCAGTTGCCTTTGTCATTGCGGTATTGCTGAGCGTTTATATCATCCGCAGCATCACAAGGCCGCTAAAAGAGATCGAGCAGGCCACCAAGCGGCTTGCCGGCGGCGAGCTTGACGTGACCGTCGCGTATGAGTCCAAAAATGAGCTGGGTTCCCTCGCAAGCAGTGTGCGTACGCTGATTGCAAGCCTGCATGGCTATATTGGTAATATTTCAGAAATATTGGGCGCTATGGCGGGCGGAGACCTGACGGTAAATGTCACGATGGACTACCAGAAGGATTTCGCGCCGATTAAAGCCTCGCTTGAAACCATACTGGCGTCGCTCAACGGCATGTTCGTGCAAATCAGCCAGTCCTCCGAACAGGTGGCAAGCGGCTCCAATCAGGTGGCAAGCGGCGCACAGGCCCTCTCCCAGGGCGCAACCGAGCAGGCAAGCTCCATTGAAGAGCTTTCCGCTACCATCAACGAGATTTCCCAGCAAATCAGAGAGAACGCGGCAAACGCCCAGCATGCCGACCGCATGGTGGCGGAGACCACGCGCGAAATCGAGAACGGCCAGCATCAGATGGTGCAGCTGGTGTCGGCCATGGGTGATATTTCAGACACCTCCAACCAGATCAATAAAATCATCAAAACCATTGATGATATTGCCTTCCAGACCAATATCCTGGCGCTCAACGCCGCTGTGGAGGCTGCGCGCGCCGGAAGCGCGGGCAAAGGATTTGCCGTCGTCGCAGAAGAAGTACGAAACCTTGCCGCGAAGAGCGCGGAAGCCGCAAAAGATACAACGGCACTGATTGAAAACGCCATCCGCGCCATCGGCAACGGTACGCATATGGTAAAGGTAACCGAACAATCCCTCGACACGATTGTAGAAAAAGCGGAAAATGTCACGCGGCTTGTCAACCAGATTGCGGAAGCCTCCAACACGCAGGCAACAGCGGTTGCCCAGACCACCGTCGGTATCGACCAGATTGCGGGCGTGGTGCAGAACAACTCCGCAACGGCGGAGGAAAGCGCCGCCGCCAGCGAAGAACTTTCCGGCCAGGCGCTGATGCTCAAAGAGCTCATCGGCAAGATACGCCTCAAAAACGCTTCCTCCGAGGCATATCCGGGTTCCGGCATCCTGAGCTACCGACATGCCGCCGCATTTCCCCCCACACCTTCCTATGCGGGAGCGGACTCCTCGTTCCCCATCGCGCTAGACAAGTATTGATACGGTAAAAGAGGTGAATAATGATCCCCCGGCTTCGCCGGGGGATCATTATTCACCTCTAAAGCGCCGCAGACATGTTTCGTTCCTGCGCTTAGTCCTCCGGGTTGTCCCGTTTTTCTTTTTTCGTGCCCGGAAGCAAGATTGAAGCAAGCAAAACGCCAATAACCGCGCCATACGGCGTTGCAACCAGCGGATTGGACGTAATGGGGCAAGCGCCGGACACGCATCCAACAAAGCGATAGTACAAAAAACCCGCAAGTCCG
>JAEYLA010000002.1 GCA_023461495.1 Bacillota bacterium
AAGCGGGTACTCTTGTCTTATTCTCTGCTTTTTATTCGGGCATTTTCCCAAGCGCTATTTCTGTGAAATACGCCTGTACAGCAGACCTACCACCGAAATCAACGCCACAAATACCGCGAGGGCCAGAGGTGCTGTGAATGATCTGCTTCCCGTGCCGGGTACGCCAAGAGGAATTCCGGAACCCAGGGGAATGTTGCTGCTGCCGCCGGAGCCCAAGGGGATATCGGTGCCGGGGCCAGGACCGGGGCCGGGATCAGGATTGGGGCCAGGGTCAGGGATCGTGGGAACCTCAATGGAGCCTGCGAGTGGAAGATGTGGCACCGGGAGATTCAGATTACCCAGCGGAGCAAGTCCTTCCGGTTTTTTTTGGATCGAACCCACTCGGTCAGGGTCGAATGCCGGAGCGCCGTAGACCCGGTAGAGGCCACTCAGAACATCCTCGCCATCCATGCAGTCACCCTGATAGTTCGGCGCGTCCTTATCCTTGGTATTCCTGTTGACGATGTGGATCTCATAGCCATAGTCTTTCTCTTCTACCCAATACTGTGCCCAGTCTTCTTTGCCATTGCCCATGTCAAATGTGAGTACATTGTCGTTTTTATAGGTGCCGCTGAAATTGTACTCTTTTCTGTATTTATCTTCTGTTAAGCCAAACTTTTTCATGAGGCCTTGCTCGACAGAATCGTCAACTCTCTTGCCGTTGGACCAAATGAACCACTCGCCGTTCTTTGCCTTGAAGACCAAATACTCCAGATCGGCCGCATCGGGCATGTTTACCTGGTAGCCAATGTTCTTGTGATAGGCTGACGTATAGAGCCTGACGAAGGAATGGAATCTATGTTCGAGATCGGCATTCTGAATTACATCGCCGTCCTCATCCATATAACCGGCAATGAGATCCCCAGGGGCCGTTGCGATATATTCGCCCTTTCCTGCGCCAACATTCAAATAGCCGTCAACCAGCTTCCGATAGTCGCCATTTCCTTCGCCGACGATCACAAAGCCATAGCCGTCGCCCGGCAGGTACTCCCCTGTGCCTTCGCCAACGAATTCCCATACACCCTTTACATAGTTATAGCTGCCGTTGCCAGCGCCAACATTGGCGTAATGGCCCTTCATCATGGCCGTATTGCCATTAATTATGGCATAGGATTTGCCGTCTATGTCTTTCTGAATGATGACCAAGTCGCCTTTCCCAGCGCCAAGATTCACATAATTGTTTCCATTACCGACAGCCTCTAATTCCTTGCCCTCTTCATCCTTTACATAATACTTCTTGTTTTCTTTATCCTGATATCTCTTATTGAGATAGCCAGCTCCTGCGTCGACTTTCGTATACTTGTTATGCTGAGAACCGGTCTGATGGATGGCATCCTTGACGGTGTAGCCCTTCTTGGTTTCCCACTCACGCAGATCGGTCGCGCTCAAATCCGCCAACAGCTGTTCAGTGTGCCAATTCCCGCTCTGATCGTCCACGGCTTTCACCGCATTGTTGGCGAGGTCAACGGCTTTCTGTGCCTTGATATAGACCTCAACAGCCTTTTCTATCGCTTGCCGGGCATCCTGCTGTGCACTCAAAGCAGCGTCCCGAGCTTTTGCCCGATAGGCCTCCAGCTTCTGGAGGTCTGCATCGCCGGTGGCCGTTAGAGCCGCCTGCATGACCTTTTCCGCAGCTTCCCACTCGGCAAAGAGTTGATCCGCTATGTCCTGCGCCGCTTCGGCTTCCTCATAAGCCAGCTGCACAGTTTTCACGGCGGCGCTCTGCGCCTGCGCCGCTTCCAACCGCAAGGCTTGGGCTGCTGTCATCAAGCTATCGGCTTCCCATTGTTTTTCAGCGTAACTGTTCCACGCGGCGTTCATCTTGTTTTCCGCTTCCGCCAGAATTCTGTAAGCCCCGGGATTGCCGTCGACGGTTTCCTGCAGGATTTCATGATAAAGCTGTTCGGCATTTTCCGCGGCTGCCAAGGCCTTATTGGCCTCGTCCACAGCGGTGTTGGCCTGCATAGCGGTCCCCTTGGCAATTACAGCGACTTCCTCCGCCTTGGTTACAACGTCTTCCGCTGCTGCCACCGCGTCGTTGACACCATCAATCACATTGTTGACGACCTTGATGGCCTCGTCGATGGCCTTTACCTTTTCATCGGAGGTTGTCGCATCTTTAATATCATTGAGAATCTTGGTCATCTCAGATTCGGCAGCACCGTTCGTCGTAATTGCGGCGTCCAGCGCATTTGCCGCATCCTTGGCTGCATCCTCTACGGCCTTCTCCTTATCGCCGAGATCAGACGTTGCGGTACCAACCGCGTTCAGAGCCGCCTTGGCCGCATTTGCGGCAGCTTCGGCCTCATTGGCAGCCGTTTCCAGACTAGAGGGGCTGGCCGTCCCTGTACTTGCCAGCGCGTAGGCGGGAACCAGAGAGAGAACCATAATCGCCGCGAGCAGACCGCTGAGCAATTTTTTCCGTTTCATTACAATTCTCCTGTTCATCATGCTGTTTCTATGTATAAAAGCTTCTTTTGTATCCGGTATTATCAGAATAGCAGAACGTTGTTACATGCCAGTTACATGGATCGGATAGTGGAAGCGGATAATATGCCAAATTGGTGTGACATATCGGTTACATGCGGCCTGCTGTGAAGAAATATTGGGGCCCCCTGTGTAACCCTTCCATGCACATCACATTTTTGTCTGCCCGGGCTAGGATTTCCCCCGCAGCTTATGCTATACTTTCAGAAAGTTCTCAGCGCCTTTTCCGCTTCCTTTTTCCATTACAAAAGGTTGGGAGTGTCTGTTTTGGACCATATAACGGTGCATTTGTTCCGAAATTTCTCCATTTTATACAGGGGACGCGAGGTCGTCAGCCTGCTTGCAAAATCCTCCAAAAGCATTTCGGTGCTCAAATATCTGATTCTGAACCAGGACAGGCCGGTACCGGTCAGCGACCTGGTTGAAGTCTTTTGGAATGATGAGGGCGGCGCAAACCCGGAAAACGCGCTAAAAACCCTGATCAGCCGCATGCGCAAGGCCATCTCCCACGAAGCGCCGGAATTATGGAATTGCATTGTCACGGAGCAGGGCACCTATCAATGGAAGCCCTCTCTTCCCTGCGATGTGGATGTCTTTGCGTTTGAGAATCTGTGCCTAGGACTGCTTTCCGATGTCATTTCGGCCCCGGAGCGCAGGGATGCGTTCCTGCGGGCCATATACCTGTACCGGGGCAATCTGGACGTACCCTTTGTGACAGATGAATGGCTCAGGGGCCGGGGGATGTATTATCAGGAGCTTTATCTGAAAACCGTGGCGCGCTTTGTCGTCCTGCTCAAAGAGGAGAGGGACTACGAAACCATCATCAATATCTGCCGCACCGCCCTGAACATCGAGTCCTTTGATGAAACCCTAAATCTGGAGCTAATGTATGCCCTCAAGGAGACCAGCCAAAACAACGCCGCCCTGATTCATTACCGCTACTCCACCGACATGTACTACAAGTACCTGGGAATCGACCCCTCGGACAAGATGCTGGAGTTTTACAAGCAGCTGATCAAGGCGGATTTGGGCGCAAAAGACAATATGGCCGTGATCCGGGACCGGCTGGTCCAGCAGAAGCCCGACGGCAAGGCCTTTGTCTGCGATTATTCTATCTTCAAAGATATCTACCAGCTGCAGCTTCGGAATGTGGAGCGTTGGGGCGTGCAGATGTTTTTGGCCTTGATTATGGTGGAGCATGCCGACCAGGGCGGGGAATTCAACCCCTTTGTGCTGGACCGCATCATGCAGGACCTGATGGAGATTTTAATTTCCTGCCTGCGCAAGGGAGACATCATCACCCGGTACAGCTCCTCCCAGTTTGCCGTGTTGCTGCAGATGACCGCCCAGACGGACGGCGAAATCGTGATTGACCGTATCCGCAGGCAGTTTTATGCGACCAACACCCACCCCTACACCAAGCTGATCTTCCAGATTGATCCCGTCATCGACCACCGGGGCGACGGGGCGGGCTGACACGGAGCGTTTGTAGAAATGGACGGATGAAAAGAGCCGCCGGAATTTATCATCCGGCGGCTCTTTGACCATCGGCAAAGTCCTTTAGACTTTGCCGATGGGTTTTCTGTGGGTTAAAATGCCGCGCAAGCGGCATTTCTTCCGCCGATTTGATGCACATGTCATCAAATCGGATTGAAAATGGGGGATTTGTGAATCCCCCACAACCCCTGAGAGGGTAGACTGCTATTTCTGTTCTTCATCCTTCTTGGGCGGTACCGGCGCATAACTGGACTGCAGCGGTCGGCTGCCCTGTTCTGCAAGTTTCTTCGCCATCATCCTGCTGTGCCTGCGCACCAGTACGACGATGACGATCACGATGACCGCAATCAGGATCAGCGCGGGGGACGCCGCAACGATGAACACGAACAGGTTTTCAAAGAATACAGCAATACCGCTTAACGTGCTGTTAAAGCCTTCGCGGATGCGGGTACCCACGCTGTCGTTGCTGGCAACGGCCATTGCGGGCGGTATTTCGTTGATATCGATGTTCACGGTGGCAAAGCTCACCAGATCATCCCAGCGGTTTAACTGCGTGGTAAGGTTTTCAATTTCATACGTCAGGCGGGAAAGCTCGGTCTCTAGCGAGATGATATCCTCCATCTTGTCCGCCTTCTCTAACAGCGCCATAATCCTGTCCCGCTGGGCCTGATAGATCTTCAGGCGGGATTCGGTATCAAAGTAAGAAGAGGTAATGTCCTCGCCGCCGCTGTTTTCATACGTCACGGTAGCGACGCCGCGCGCTTCCGCCAAGAAGGCTTCCATCCGCTCCTGCGGGATGCGCAAGGACATGTTTGCGTACCGGCCGGGGTCATTGTAATTTTCGGGCTTACGTCCATTTACATAGGAGCTTGCAATATAGCCGCCCATGTCTACGGCCTTTTGTTTGATGTAATTGAGGTCGCTTTCAAATTCACGCGTTTCAAGGCCCAGGCTTGCCGTTTTAATAATTTTGTGGCCGCCGTAGTTTTGCTGTGTGGGGACAGACTCCTGCGAGGTAGCGTTTGTACCTCCCAAAGCCTGATCCTTTATGCCGCTCCCGCCGCTCCAGCCGCGCTCTTCGGCCGCTGCCTTGCTGTCGGTGGAAAATTCAGGCGCGGGCACCGCCTGGGGAGCCTCCGCAGCAGGCGCTGCCTGCGTTGTGGGCGATTTGCTTGGCGAAGCACAGCCTGCGCCGATGAGCAGTATGGCAATGAGCAATGCCGCAAACCATCTCTTTTTCATGTTCTATCCCTCCATCTTCTGATGTTGTGTTCCTGCTTTATTAACGCAGCATGAACGCCGGTGGTTGCATCAAGTATAACAGAAAA
>JAEYLA010000003.1 GCA_023461495.1 Bacillota bacterium
TTCGCATCCGCGGCAATGCATGCCTTCGATATGGAGTGTCTGTTTTACTTCTTTCATGCGTACGCCCCTTCCTGCCTCAATACCATCTTACCTTACTTCCAGTTCGCAAACAATTCAGACGCCTTGCCGAGGTAATCCGCACTGATCACAAGATTGCCGTCCTGCTCCTTGCGTTCCTCTTCCGCAATGGGCACCGGATTGCAGCCGCCGCGCGTAAGGGCGATTTCATCAAAGCCAAACTGGTTGCCGCAATTCTGGCAGACGAGCGTATCCCCTTTAACTTTATAATACCCGTTTCCGGAACTGTAACAAACCTGGCAGGTATTAAACGCTGTGCGGACGGAGCCGTCCGAGGCGGTCAGCGCAATAATCTCCATATCCTTCCCGTTCACGCTGTAGGGATAAAACTGCGGTTCATCCGTCAACCCAGAAACAGGGATCGAAAGATCTTCCCCAGCCTCTTTTACCGCCGCAGCCTCCGTTTGTACGGGCGTTTGTTCCGGTTTCGCGCTGCAGCCTGCAAGAAAAACAAGCGCAGCGCATACCGCAAGCAGCGCTACCAACAGGCGAATTTTGTTTGACGATTTCTCCAACATAATTTTCTCCTCCCAATAAGACGCAGTGCGCCCGATCTAGGAATGATCCTACCAGCGGGTTGTGTGGAAATTATGAAGGACGGCATTTTCGCAAAAATTGAAACAGGAAAGAAATCGTCCTTTTTGAAAGAATTGTGTTTCAACGCCGCGCGTGCTATACTCATGCACAATGAGGAGGAGGGTTCGTTTTATGCGCAGCAACCGCTATTACATGGTATCCTTCTCTTCTACCCACCACGCGATGCGCGCCGAGCAGTTTTTAAAGGCGAGGGTACCCGTTTGCACCATGCCAACGCTGCGCGCGGTGACGAACAGCTGCGGCATTTCGCTGCGCGCGGAGGAAGACGAAGCGCCCGCGCTCAAGTCGGCGCTGACGGACGGGTTTCCCGTCCCGCACGAGTATTACCGCGTATTTTACGTGACGGATTCAGTTCCCGCGGAAATATCCATTGAGGGGCTTATGAACAAAGAGGAACGATAGGAACAATATGCTGCATTCTTTTTCAAGGACGGAACTGCTGCTGGGAAAAGCGGCAATGGAACAATTGTATCAATCGCACGTGGCGGTGTTCGGCATCGGCGGCGTGGGCGCGTTTGCGGCGGAGGCGTTGGCGCGAAGCGGCGTCGGCGCGATCTCGCTCTTTGACGATGACTGCGTCTGCCTGACAAACATCAACCGCCAGTTGATCGCAACAAGGAGTACGGTCGGCAAGAAAAAAGTAGAGGTCATGCGCGAGCGTATTCTCGATATCAACCCGAAATGCAAGGTGGAAGCAAACGAATGCTTTTACGGCCCGGAAACCGCTGACGATTATGATCTTTCGCACTATACGTATATGATCGACGCCATCGATACCGTTTCCTCCAAGCTGCTGCTCATAGAGCGGGCACATGCTTTAAATATCCCCGTCATCAGCTGCATGGGTGCGGGCAACAAGCTTGACCCCACGCGCTTTGAGGTGGCGGATATCTACAAGACCTCCGTATGTCCGCTTGCGCGCGTCATGCGCAGGGAACTGCGCGCGCGCAATATCCCCGCACTCAAGGTGGTGTACTCAAAGGAAGAGGCGCTTACCCCCATCGAGGAGGAAGGCAACAGCTGTAAATCCCACTGTGTCTGCCCGCCGGATACCAAGCGCAAATGCACCATCCGCCGCCAGGTGCCCGGCAGCGTGGCATTTGTGCCCTCTGTAGCGGGGCTGATCCTGGCGGGCGAGGTCATCAAGGATATTTGCGCGAAAGCGTAAGGAGGTTTTATGCGGATACGCGATGCATGTGAAGGCGATCTTCCCGCGCTAAAGACGCTGATGAACCATTACCGGCAAAACACGCACCACAGCTGGGACAAGCGTCTGCTCACCGAAGAACAAATGCAGGCTTGGCTTATGGAACACAGTGCGCCGCCCTACGCGGCACTTGTTGCCGAAGAAGACGGCAATATCTTGGGCTACGCCTCGCTTTCCGTTTTCCGCCCGCATACAGGATACCGCCTCACCGCGGAAAACAGCGTATATACCATACCGGGAGAACAAGGCCGGGGCACTGGCGGAAAGCTCCTGCGTGCGCTGCTGGAACGCGCGCAAACAAATGGGCTGCGCGTCATCACCGCATGGATTGATGGGGGAAACACGCATTCCATCGCATTCCACGAACGCTATGGCTTCGCACTGGTCGGCACCATGCGGGGTGTCGGCACGCTCGACGGGCGGTCGCGGGATGTTGTCATTTTACAGTATGACCTGCCGCAACCGGCTGTACAGCCGGACTGTGCATCGTTATAATACAGTATGAGACACGGGAAATGCTCCCGGTGAAACAGTTTTTTGGAGGACAACACGCGCGCATGCAAAAACGAGTAGCGGCCATACACGACATCTCCTGCTTTGGCAAATGTTCCTTAACCGTAGCGCTTCCCATCCTCTCCGCCG
>JAEYLA010000004.1 GCA_023461495.1 Bacillota bacterium
CCCAGCAGTTTCATGATGAGCGCCATGCGCACATACATGCCGAACTTCACCTGCTCAAAGTAGACCGCGCGCGGGTCACTGTCCACCTCGGTGGCGATTTCGTTGACGCGCGGCAGCGGATGCATCACGATCATATCCTGTTTAGCGAGCGCCATTTTATCCGCTGTCAGGATGAAAAAGTCCTTTAAGCGCAGGTACTCTTCCTCGCTGATGAACCGCTCGCGCTGCACGCGGGACATGTAGAGAATGTCAACCTCGGGCATGGCCGCTTCCAGATCCGTCGTTTCCACAAACGATACGTTGGCCTTTTTGAGCGCCTGCTTGACATAGCCGGGCATGGTAAGCTCTTCGGGCGAGATGAACAGGAAGTTGACATTCTCACACCGGGAGAGGCAGGTAACGAGCGAGTGGATGGTGCGGCCAAACTTCAGGTCGCCGCAGACGCCTACCGTCAGCCCGTCAAAGCGCTGTTTGTAGTTGCGTATGGTCAAAAGGTCCGTGAGCGTCTGGGTGGGGTGGTGGTGCCCGCCGTCGCCCGCGTTGATGACAGGGCAGGAGGCGTACTGGCTCATGAGCTTTGCCGTACCTTCCTTGGGATGCCGCACAACGATGATATCCGCATACTGGGCGACGGTGCGCGCGCTGTCCGCAATGGTCTCACCTTTAGCGGCGCTTGATGTGGAAGGATCGGAAAAGCCGATGGTGCTGCCGCCAAGGCGAAGCATCGCGGCGTCGAACGAGAATTTTGTGCGGGTGGAAGGCTCATAAAAAAGGCTTGCAAGGAGTTTTCCTTTGCACGCCTCTATATAACGGTCTGGAGTTTCAATGATACGTTCTGCAAGAGATAATACTTCCTCAATTTCCGAAAGGGAAAAATCCCCCGGGGCAATCAGGCTTTTGTTTTGAAGCATGTTGTTCTCTCCTTTCTTTGGTACGGGCGCCCCGCGGCTGAAGCTCTGCGGGACCTTACATAGGTTGCATACTTTATTGCAAAAAAAAACACTTGGCTTAGAAAGCACCAGTGTTTTCTTCTACGTCGCTTGTATGGAGTTGTCATGAAGCCGAAGCCGCATACGTCCCTTGCCTTTCCGCGTCCCTGCTACAGGGCCGAGCCATTTCGGATAGAATACTAAAACTATTGCTGCTTGTCAATGGGTTTTTGGAGCAGAAACAGAAAAACAAGGATGGGAATATCTGCCCGCGCAGGTATGTCCGAACGAAAAAAACGCTAAGTAAGCGGAATAAGCGCAAAGCGTGTATGAAATGAAAACTAATTGTTAATTTGACCCAACAAACCCATGGTTTGCGTTATAATGGGGGGAATACGTTGCAATGGAAAATAAAAGGGCATTGCGACGTGGAGGAAAGAACCGGGAGGACGTACATGCGCAGACGCGCTCTCTCTATTTGCATAACCTGTTTGTTGCTGCTTGCCGTCTTTTTACAGGCAGGCGGGCGCGCGCTTGCGGAAGGGGAAACGGATGTTCCGTCTGAAACGATGGAAACGTCGCCCCCTGTGGAAACCGTCATAGAAGATACGCCCGCGCCGACGCTGCCGCCGGAACCTACGCCTGTGTCCGAACCTACGCCAACGCCTGTGCCGTCTGTTTCTGTGCAGCCGACGGTAACGCCTACAGCAAGCATCAGTCCAACGCCATCTCCCACGCCGCTCGCTACAGTTTCTCCAAGCCCCACCATATCGCCAACACCTTCGCCCTCTCCTACGCCCTTGCCCTATGCCGTCTGGATTGACGCGCGCAACATCACCATTCCTGTCGGGACACAGCTTTCCCTTAAAACGCTTGCATACGCGGAGGATGAGCTTGGGCAGGAAGTGGAGATTGTAATACTGGACGACGGCGGATTTTTGCCGGATGTCCCGGGCGTGTATGTGATACGCTTTTCCGCCAGACACCCTATGAGCAATGAGGTTGCGTCCGCGCTCTGCACGGTGACGGTGGAAGGGCCGGTGGAAGAGGAGAAGCCCGCGCTTGTAGGCACAAGCGATTCACGCTACCGCAAATACCGGCAATACCGGGATATGATCTCGGAAGATCTGCAGCGCGTGATTTCCGACCTGAATACGGAATTTACAGAACGCGTGGCGCTGCTCCAAGGCGCGTTTGAGGAAGCGGACGCGTTTGAAATGCTGCGCGTCATCCCCGTACAGGAAGAGACAGACGAAGTCGCTCCGGTACAGGCTGCAACACAAAGCACGCTTGAAGCGCTCGATACGCCTTCCGTTTCCAACTGGGCGCAGGTTTTGGCCGTGTTTGTGGCAAAAAGCTCTCTCGATGTGGAGGAACCGCTCGATCTTTATAATTTGCGAAAAATCTCCCTGGAAGACATTGCGGATGTGTTTTGGGAGATGCATACGCTTGCGTTCCATGTGGAAAACGGCGCGCTCCAGGTAATGGTGCAGGAAAAGAGCAGCGAGGAAATGGCCGCGTTCTATGGCTTTGACGCAAAAAGGAGCGCCCAGCTGGATGAATTGATGCAGCCGGAATTTCAGCGGCTGTTTGCCTCGCTCACGGGCGATACCTCATTTTCGGATATGACGCAGGAGCAGGAAGCAAAGATCAGGGACAGCCTGCCCGAAGGGCTTGCGATGCAGCGCGAGCAGATCGTGCTGACGGCTTACTCCATGGTGGGCCAGGTGGAATATTTCTGGGGCGGAAAATATCCGGAGATCGGCTGGAATCCGCTCTGGGGCGTCCCCAAGGTGGTCACGTCTCTAGGCAGCACCACCACGGGCACCGTACAGAACTACGGTCTTGACTGCAGCGGGTTTGTCGCGTGGGCGTTCATCAACGCCGCGGGAGACACGAAGCTCAAAGACGCTGTCGGCGACGGCACCCATGCGCAATGGGGCAATTCTATTACGCTTGGATGGGATCAGGCCCAGCCGGGCGATCTTGCGTTCCGCGCGGTGCCGGGAACGGCGGCGATCAACCATGTGGGGATTGTGGTGGAAAAACAGGAGGACGGCACCTATCTTGTGGCGCATTGTTCCTCCAGCCGTGACAATGTGGTCGTCACCGAGGCCTGGTCGAGCGGCTTCCGGTATATGAGGAGGCCTGCGCTGTATGCGGATGCGTAAAACAAGCTTGGTTGCACTTGCGGTATGCGTGCTGTACCTGCTGCTGCCGAATGCGGCGCTTGCGGAAGGCAACTATGCGGATTGGGAAAGTGAGCCCAAGGAAAGCGCCGCCGTGACGGCAGGGGATACCATCCGCTACACACTCACGCTCAAGGAAGACGCACAGACAGGGGAATGGACAGCGCTGCGCATCCGGCTTGGGGATGGGCTGCTGCTGCAGCCTGAGTCCATCGCAGTGACTCTGGCGCAGCAGCCAACGCCAGCGGCCTCCTCTGCGCCGGAAGAAACGCCGGAGGGGACGCCGGCTCCGGATGGAACGGCAGACGATGCTGTGACAGTGCAGGAAAACGTCGAGTGGGAGCTTGTGCCGGGAAACGACGGATTTGTGCTGCTGCTTTCCCATATCCGTGCGGGGGACACGGTTTCCTTTTCCGCCGCCGTGCAGAAAGCGGGGGAGGCAAGCGCCGCTGTGCGCACGGATGCGTTTACCTCCGCAGTTGCCCATACGCTCATCGTCAAGCCCACGCCTGCGCCCGCTGTTTCTGCGTCACCCGTGCCGATTGTGGTGCAGGAACGCACGCCGGGAGTCCTCCAAATCCTGCTTGCAATCGTCATTGCCATTGTCCTGGGGCTGATGGGTATGATGACTTATCGGCGCTTTGTGCGCAAACAGGCGCATGCCGTGCAGCAGACGGAAGCTGTGGAAGAATCGAAGGAGGGCGCCGAGCTTCCCAAACGGGAGGAGAATCAGGATATAGAGGGGTAGAAAGCCAGGGTAGGCTGCGCCGTAACCGTTATATGCGGTTCAAACAAGGGTGGGGATACTCTCTAAAATTAAGGAGGCAATGTTGTGAGTGGAGAACCATTGATCCGGCGGGCCGAGACTGCGGACTGCGTTGAAAAATCGGAGCACGGTTACGAATTCAAAAAGAAGATCATTGTCGGAAAAACGGATTCTGAGCATTTTAATGTTTCTGTTTACGAAGTGCCGCCCGGCAAGTCTGCGGTTCCCTACCACTATCACTTGCAGAATGAGGAGGTCTTTTTCATCCTCCGCGGTATGGGGCTGTTAAAATCCCCCGCAGGGGACCGCACCGTGACAGCAGGTGATTTTCTCTATTTTCCAAACAACGAAAAAGGGGCGCATAAACTGACAAACGTATCGGAAACCGAGGCGCTTGTCTATGCGGACTTTGATATCACGCATGACCCTGAAGTCGTATTCTATCCCGATTCACGGAAGGTTGGCATCTTCGGAAAAGGACACCGCCTGATTTTTCCGGTATCCGAGCAGGTGGATTATTATGAGGGAGAATAGAAGAAGACAGGATCAACAAACCGGCGCAAGTCGGTTTTTCTTTTGCACATTGCCTTTTTAAAATATTTTT
>JAEYLA010000005.1 GCA_023461495.1 Bacillota bacterium
AGAATCGGAATTTCCTGCAGGTCCAAAGCGCATGCGCGGTTCACTCTTCATAGCATATCTCCCCAAAACGTGTACTGCTTTTATTATACCCGCCTTTAGGAAAAATGCCGAAAAAGAAAAACGTTCCCGGGATACCCGTTATCCCTGAAAGACCTCGCAAAGCTTGCTTAACGCCTTTTTTTCAATTCTTGATACATAGGATCGGGAAATCTCTAAAAGTTTCGCAATCTCCCGTTGGGTCATGCAATAATGGTTTGTGCCAAGGCCATACCGCAGCTCAATGACGAGGCGCTCCCTATCGTTTAAATGTTTTTTGATCAGGCCGTGAATCTGTTCAGCCGCAATGCGCATTTCCACTTCATCTCCTACGGAGGAAGGATCGGAGCCTATGATTTCAGCAAGTGTGATATCGTTCCCGTCCCGGTCGGTGCCGATGGGATCATGCAAGGAGACTTCCTGCGCCTGCCGTTTTTCGGAGCGGATGCTCATGAGGATTTCATTTGCTATCCTTACATAACGGCTCTGCCGCTTCATAATCGGCCCCAATATGGCGGGTAAGAGTATCTATATGCGTCAGATCGCACTGATCGTTCTGATGGCGCATATAGGTTACTTCCCATTTCAAGGAAGCCTGCGCAAATTGTTTTTAAACGGATGGAGCCTCCTTTCCATCATAACCGCATAAATAAACATGGGCATGTTCCCCATCCCATATAATTTTTTCAATACAGGCGCGCAATACCATGCGTTTTTGCTCAACGCTCATGCTGTCCAACATATCTTCAAACGATAAGAGCATTTGCCGGATCATATCAAATTCAGGTTCAGAAATAGCGTGGCTTCCAGTTAGGCCATTATGCTCGTCAATGCGTTGTTTGAGCAGGACCGCTTTATCATGAAGTTCCTCAATCTGCTTTATGATATAAGGTTCCGCAGAGCTGCCCGAAGTCGACGCCAGGGAAGTAATCAGAGCTGCAATCTGCTTTTCGTTGTTATCAACGGATTTTTTCAGCCGCTCAATATCCGACTCCATTTCATCATGGCTGCCGACAATCACTTTTTTGCCATTTTCCAGTTGGCGGATAAATTCAAACCGGTCCCACCCAAGCCTTTTGAGTTCATCGCAGACCGCGCTATCGAGCAGGTTGCCGTCCGCATTCTTGAGGCTGCAGCGTTGTCCGCGGCTGACCTCTTTCATCGTGCAAACATAGGCATAGCGTCTTTCATGATTGAAATTTAGCCTGGCAGTAAGCTTGGGCCGCATGTAATCGCCACAATCCGAACACCTGAGCAGGCCGGATAACAAGGCGACGTTACTGCGCGGTTTCCGGAAGGATTTTGACCGGTTTTGCGCAAGGCTGGCTTGCACGTTCACCCATTCTTTCCCACTGATGATACCGGGATGCTTTCCGACCGAGACGATCCATTCATTCATAGGCCGAACCTTGTTTGCTGTACCACTCTTTTGGATGGTACGGTTGTACGCCATGATACCGTGCTTTCCATCAAAAGCTGTTTTGGACGCAAACAACTCAACTTCGTTCTTTATCATATAGTCATATGCGGCTTTGTCGGAAAGCGCATAAACAGGGTTTGTCAGGATATTTTTTATTGCAAAACGGCTGAATGCAAGCCCGCGTTTTGTTGTGATACTGTTTTGTACCAGAAACGTCTCTGTTTTTGAAAGGGAATTTGTTTCAAGAAATTTAGAATAGATTTGCCGGACGAGGGCCGCTTCTTCAGGAATGAGCTTTAGCTTGTATGCTTTTTTCACTTTCCCTTCGATGGTAACATGCTGAATACTCTCCGATGCATATCCCGTCGGCGTCGTGCCGCCAAGCCAGCGGCCGGTCTTTGCGAGCTCGTGCATGTTGTCCCGGATGCGTTCGGCCAGGCTTTCCCTCTCCAATTGAGAAAAGATCGAGCAAATATACATCATCGCCCTTCCTATTGGCGTTGATGTATCAAACTGTTCCCTGATAGAAACAAATTCAATATGATGTTCTTTTAGCTCCTGGATAATGTCTGCAAAATCTCCGATGTTGCGGCTGATACGGTCGAGCCGGTAACAAATCACCGCTTGAAATTTGCGCTTGCGGGCATCGGCCATCATTTTCCTGAATTGCGGCCGTTCGGTATTGCCGCCGGAGAAGCCCTCGTCTTCATAAACGAGGATGCCGGTTTCGCCGTTCGCGGCGTAGTGGGAAGCGATATATTCGCGGCATAGCTCGATTTGATTTGCGATGGACTCGCCCTTACCCGTAAACTTGGATTTGCGTGAATAGATTGCAAAAATGTCTTTCTGCTGGCCCTTCATGGAGTACCTCCCGCTATATCCCGATAGGAAACCCTATGCGCCGTACTCCGAACCAATACACAAAAAAGTACCGCTCCCGGCGGATTGATGCATAAATTCGCCGGGAGCGGCCTTGCTGAACGTATCGGAAATCCTGCTAAACTGTCCCATTATGTGCCCGTGGAGTTCCGGGAGAGGGATTTTCGTATAAAGTCTACGGGAATGACGGTGAAGGCAATCAGGGCAATGGTCAATAAATCATCGGGTGACATGGGTACAGTCCGGAACAACTGCCCGCCCAAATACAAGATCAGGACCTGCACCACTGTAACCACACCCATAATCCATAGGAAAGAGACATTGGAAGCCAGACTTTTGAGCAGATTCAGGCGATGGGTCCGTGCATTAAAGCTGATAAAGATTGCGCAGAACATGAATAGCGCAAAAAATGCCGTCATGCCGTATGTCTGGCCGTGCACCGCCGACATGCGGTTAAAAAACGAGCCTTTGAGAAAATCAAGGCACAGCACGACCGTATAGATGCTGGTTACCGCAATCTGGCTGAGCATATAGCGGTTCACAATCGGCTCGTCACGGCGTTTGGGCGGCTCCAGCATATAATCCTCGCGGGATTGTTCCCCGCTGAACGCAAGCCCGGCTAAAGTGTCCATTACGACATTGATCCACAGCATCTGGATGACGGTGATTGGAAAATCCACATTGATTAGCGGGCCGATGACCGTAATGCCCACCGCGCATAAGCAGATGCTGACCTGATAGATGATAAATTTACGTATGCTCTTGAATATGGTTCGCCCATAGCAGATCGCTTTGGCAATTGAACTGAAATTGTCATCCAATATGACGATGTCCCCCGCCTCCTTGGCAACCTCGGTTCCGCTGCCCATGGCAAAGCCGACGTCGGCTTTTTTGAGAGCAGGCGCATCGTTTACACCATCTCCTGTCATACCCACCACAAGCCCCATCTCCTGCGCGATGCGCACCAGTCGGCTTTTGTCCGAGGGGTACGCACGGGCTACCACGCGGATGCGGGGAAGCAATTCTACCAGTTTCTCATCCGTCAAAGCCTGCATTTCGTCGGAGGTGATCACCAAATCCTCCTCTCCGTGTATCAGCCCGGCCTCACGCGCAATCGCCATTGCAGTGGCGCGCGCGTCTCCCGTAATCATTACGGTTTGGATGCCCGCGCTTTGTACCTGAGCAATTGCCTCCACCGCCTCCGGACGTATCTCATCACGAATGCCGAGCAAACCTACCAACTTCATATTGCGCAGGGTCGTCTCCCTTGGCTCGGCAATGGCTACAGCGATAAATCGCATGCTTTTTTTTGCATATTGGCGCAGGATGTCCTCTATCCTTTCATGATTGGCAAACAGGTTTATGCGGCCTGTCTCGTCATAATATTGTGTGCAAAGCGGGAGGATTTTTTCGGGCGCGCCCTTGACGAGCGCAGCATTCCAGCCGCCTGAAACGATGGATACCATCATCTTGCTGTCGCTGGTAAAGGGCAGGACAATGGCGCCGTGAAGAAAGGCACGGCCGCCGGGAAGCCCTGATGCGAATTCCAGCGTTGCGCGGTCGGTCGCATTGCCCCCAATGGCCTTATGCTTTCTGATGCTGGCGGCGGAATTATAATAGAGGGCGTCTTTGAGGATTCCGGAGAGGGGCATCTGTTCCTGCATCAGCTTTTCACGGGCATAAACTCTGCCCGCCCCGCTGATCAATTGCACCACTTCAAGCCGGCCGCTGGTAAGGGTGCCTGTCTTATCCGTGAACAGGATATTAAGGCTGCCTGCGGTCTCAATGCCGATCAGCTTGCGTACGAGTACATTGTCTTTGAGCATGCGTTTCATATTGGCCGAGAGTACCACCGTTATCATCATGGGCAGTCCCTCCGGCACGGCCATAACCACCACCGTGACACCCAGCGTGCAGGCTTGAATCAGCAACGGAAAAATAGCTTCCCAGGAGGTTATTGTTTCGCGAACCAGCGTAGGATTAAAGCTGTTATTGATAAGAATGTTATTGAACAAAAAGACGAGGGCGGAAATAATAGCCGCAATATAGCCGAATTTTCCGATGCCGGAAGCCAGCGATTTCAAGCGGTACCTGAGTGGGCTTTCCCTTGTCTCCTCCTGAATTTCTACACCGATGCGCCCATAAAACGTCTGATCGCCTACAAGGGAAACCTGCATCATTCCCGCTCCCGTACAGACGATACTGCCGGAAAACACGCCGCCGGGTGACAGGAAACCGTCTTTTGCAGCCAAGTTATCCGCAAGAGGCGACGGGAACTTCTTCACTTCCTTGCTTTCGCCGTTGAGTATGGACTGGTCCACTTCTATCTGCCCCTGAATCATGTGCCCGTCCGCTGGAATTCTATCGCCTGCCTGCAGCAAAATGAGATCGCCCACCACGATCTCCTCAATCGGCAGCTCCTTTAATCCATCCGCGCGTTGTACGCGGCATCGGATTCTTGCGGCTTCTTCCTGGAGTTTTTCAAAGGCGGATTCGCTTCCATACTCCGAAATCGTCGATACCAGGGTCGCCAGCAGGATTGCAAGCGCAATGCCCGCGGATTCAAACCAGTTGGCATTCTGGGACAGAAAAACAATATTGATCGCCAATGCAATCAAAAGCACCTTGATCATTGGATCGCCGAAGCTCTCCAATAGGCTGAGTAAAAACCCTTTCCGTTTTTTTTTGCTCACCCGGTTCTCACCGTACTTTTGTCTGGAGATCAGGACTTCAGCTTCGGTAAGCCCTTGAGCATCTTTGGTGTATTGCTGTGTTTCTCGTCCGTAAGCGTATCCCATACATATACTCCTCCTATAGAGTTACATATATGTATGAAAACAGATATATGGATAGAACGGAAGGCGACGATTTGCTGCTGACAAGCCTGCTTAGAGAGGCGCAGAGCAGCCTTCGGCAGCCCCGGCCCCGCACCCGATTATGGGTTGGATTTTGGAAGCAAAGGGAGCATCTCTTCCTGATCTGCAACATTCGTATAGACATCAGGAACGCGGCCGGCAATGAGTTCCTCCGCGACCGGTATGGATAGGGTTACGCTCTGTGTTTCTGCAATGCCGGGAAGTACAATGTCAAGGTCCGCAGTAAGCGTAAGTTCTACGCGATGCAACGTCTGATTGATACCGGCAGAGCGGAATTCGCTTGAGATGTGTGTTTTCACCGCACCATCCGGGAAAAAATTGATGCGCAGCATCGGTCCGCTGCCTGCAAAAAGAGGAATGCCTGCCGCAGTGCCTGCAGGCAGGTTGATGCCCTGCTTCCCAATTTGCGTGAGTTTTACCTGCACTGTGTCCGCGCAGCGTGCCGCAAACAAATTGATTGCGGCACTGTTAAGCTCTACATAGAAGACCTGATCCTGTGTTTTCTCTACCTCTACAAAATGCGCTTGCTCATTTTCTCCCAATAGCTCGAGTACGCAAGCATGCATGGCCTTATATGCTTCCGCCCGCACGTGCGTCTTCGCCATCTGCATCATGGCAGGCCGCATCTGCGCGTTGATAAATACATATAAAAGAATAAGCAGGGCGATTACAGCCCCCGCTACGAAAAAGAGCAACCGTTTCACGCGCCGCTTACGGCATTCCATGCGCATCACCCCGCAGCAGTATATGCGCTGAAGAAACTGGGTATGTACTTACCGATTAGGCTGTCCGCCCATCCATAGCTGTACTCCGCGCCACCCAACGGCAGGTAGGTTTGCGGCTACAAAAAGGCAGCCGGAACGGCTGCCTTTCGTCTGTATCAATTCCTGTTCAGGCGCGCTATATCCGGTTGACGCCGGATTTGATAGCTGCCGCGGCAACGGCCTTGGCGACATTGCCTCCGACTCTCGGGTCAAACGGAGCGGGGATCACATATTCCGGGCACAGCTCTTCGTGGGAAACCAGCTCCGCAATCGCCCTTGCAGCAGCAATTTTCATTTCATCATTGATATCGCTGGCTCTGACATCCAAAGCGCCTCTAAAAAGTCCCGGGAACGCGAGCACATTGTTGATCTGGTTGGGGAAATCCGAACGGCCCGTGCCCATTACGACTACGCCGGCTTCTTTTGCATCGTCAGGCATGATCTCCGGCGTAGGATTTGCCATTGCAAAAACAATCGGATCCTTTGCCATTGTCCTGGCCATTTCCTTGGTCAGCATACCGGCGGCCGATACGCCGATAAATACATCCGCCCCTACAATGACGTCCTCCAACAGGCCCTTTTTCTTGTGCAGGTTTGATATCTTGGCCATTTCCGCCTTTTCCGCGTTCAGATTGTCTCTTCCTTCGTAGATGGCACCCTTTGTATCACAAAGGATTACCTTTTTGAGCCCCATGGCCATCAACAGCTTTGTAATTGCTATTCCTGCGGCGCCGGAACCGTTTACTACAACCTCGATCGTTCCGATATCCTTTTTGACGAGCTTCAACGCATTGAGCATGGCCGCCAATGTAACGATGGCTGTGCCGTGCTGGTCGTCATGGAAAATCGGGATATCGCATTCCGCTTTCAGGCGTCTTTCAATTTCAAAGCATCTGGGCGCGGAAATATCCTCAAGATTTACGCCGCCAAAACTGCCGGCCAGGAGTTTGACGGTGCGGACGATTTCGTCAACATCTTTTGAACGTATGCACAGGGGAAAGGCGTCAACATCGCCAAAAGTTTTAAACAGCACACATTTGCCTTCCATCACCGGCATTCCGGCCTCAGGACCAATATCCCCCAGCCCAAGAACCGCCGTACCGTCTGTAACAACAGCAACAAGATTCCATCTTCTGGTCAGCTGGTAGGAAAGGTCAACATCCTTTTGTATCGCAAGGCAGGGTTCCGCAACGCCCGGCGTATAGGCCAAAGAGAGATCCTGCTTGTCATTGACAGGCACTGTGCTGATTACCTCGATTTTCCCTCTCCATTCCCCGTGCAGCCTTAACGATTCTTTCCTGTAATCCATAACATTTCACTCCTTGCAAATAATTGATAACCCATACCTAGATATCTTTTACTTCATTTAAGATATTCTTGAGTTGTTCTGCCGAATTCTTCAAAGCAGCCAGTTCCTCATCCGCCAGTTTCAAATCAATAATGCCTTTGACACCATTGGAATCAACGATGGAAGGAAGACTCAGCGCTACATCCTCAATGCCGTAATTGCCATTTATGACCGAGCTGACTGTCCTTATGGTATTCTGATTTTTCAGAAGCGACTCCAGGAGCGTATTCACCGTTATGGCAATGGCGTAGTAGGTTGCGCCCTTTCTTTTGATGATTTCCGCACCCGCGCCTTTTACATTGGCGATAATCTCCCCAATTTCTTCCTTTGTTATGCCGTAAGCAGGGTCATTGAAGTATTCGAGGATACCCTTTCCCGCGATATGGGTCGCGCTCCAGAGCGGCAATTGGGAGTCGCCGTGTTCACCAATAATATATCCGTGGACATTTTTTACATCTACCTTGAACTTTTCACTTAACAGATACCTGAATCTTGCGCTGTCAAGCACCGTACCCGTTCCCAATACTCTGCCATCTGGCAATCCCGACCATTTCTGAATCTTGTAGGTGAGGATATCCACGGGATTGGCGACCACAAGAATGACTCCACGTGTATAATACTTCATGAGATTTGTGGTGATGTCTTTTGCAATGGCAACATTTTTCTTTGCAAGGTCAATGCGCGTTTCCCCCGGCCTTCTGTTCGCTCCCGCCGTAATGATGATGGCGTCGCAGTCAGCGCAGTCGGAAAAATCTCCGTCATAGACTTCCATTTGTCCTACAAAAGGCAACCCATGATTGATATCCATCGCTTCCCCGGCGGCCTTGTCCCTGAATGCGTCGATCAGAACCATTTCATTGGCCATCTGCTTCATGGACAGTGCAAACGCGGTTGATGCTCCTACAAAACCGGATCCAATGATTGCTACTTTCGATTTGCCGTTACTCATTAGATGTTCTACCTTCTAACTGTTTGATTTTTTGTAGTTTCGATCATTCTGGGTCGAATCAATGTCCTTCATTTAACGTGAATACTATCGAGAATAGCAAATAGTTTATATATTATCAAGGGGGTCCCATAAAAAAATATTAAGGATTCGAGAAAAACAATATGCTTCTATAGTTTTATCTTCCTTATAATAAATTAAGTTTACACGTCACAAAACAAATATTAACAGAGGTTATATACGGACTTTGGAAATTTTAGGTCACCTAATCCATATACACCACAAAATGGGATAAAAACTCTATGCCTTGATAGACGCATACACTTACGAGGAAAGCCGCATGGAGAGCAGGCGGCTGGCCGCAATCAGTAATGCAGGCGATGTCGGATTGTACATATGACAAAAATGGACGGAAACCCGTCTCTTCGTATTTGCATAAGCGTTGTGATAACGGACAATCAAGCAGGCATAGTATCTAAACACCATTCTATTGAGGTAACTATATGGATATTATCGTTCATGGCCCAAAGGAACCGGAGCGCCTGCTGGAATTACAGAAAAGGATTGCCGCGGTACACGCTGAAGCGGCGATCAGGAAAATATTGTCCATTTCCTGTCCAAAGCAACAGAAGGAAGCGCTCCTGCGAGCGATTATGAAAGGCGCGGAATAAAGCATCGTATTTGTTCCAACGCCCGTGGAGTGCATATTAAAGTCCGTTAGGATAGAATACCATTTTCAATACAACGGGCCGCATATGTCGCAAGCGCGGTTCCTTTCTGCGCATCATAAGTGGAGACGGCCTTAATAAGGCCGATTGTGCCAATGGATATGATGTCGTCATTGTCGCGGTTGGCGGTGGCGAATTTCTTTGCAATGTGCGCGACCAGTCTAAGGTTGTGTTCAATTAGCATGCTGCGCGCTTCATCATCCCCGCGTGCACAGCGTGCCAGGCAATCTTTTTCCTGCTCCGCAGTCAATGGCTCCGGAAATGAATTTCCGTTGTTTACGTATGCAGCAAAAAAGAATATGTCCTTGCAGAGCTGCATCAGAATATCTATCATCTGCCAATACCTCCCCAATTTGCGGTGTATTCAGCATATGCGCATAACAGCTTGTTGGTTGTTTGTCCTCCGAGATTGCCGCGCTCCGGCAGCGTGATCTTTTATTCAAAAATAAAACCGGCAAACGCGTTCTTTTTTAAGCAAAGCCAACCCGACGCTCGTATACAGCTTGGCTGTAGGAAACATAATAAAAATCATATGTTTATTGACATTTAGAGGCGGGAACGATATGATTGCCATAGTTTCTTCTTAATTTTATTTTATACTAAATAATATTTTTCAGATAGGAGAACGCAGGATGGCTGCTAACACAACGGGTACCAACCCCGCTACCTTGACAGGTGACAAATCTCTTTTTGAACTGAACGGAAAGCCTGGCTTCGCAAAAACATTGCCACAGGCATTGCAACATGTGCTTGCCATGTTGGTGGGAAATATCACGCCCCCCATCCTGATCGCTCAACTTCTCCAGTTACCCGAAGGCGACAAAATCTTGCTGATGCAGGCTGCCATGATCATTGGCGGCATTACAACGCTGCTCCAGCTCTATCCGGTTTTCAAATTCGGCATGGGGCTACCAAACGTAATGGGCGTTGCGTTCGCTTATATGCCCATACTCTCCGCAATCGGGCTGTCCTACGGCATCAGCGCGATTTTCGGGGCACAGCTTATCGCGGCCTTTGCCTCCATTTTCATTGGCATGCTGATGGGGAAAATAAGAAAGTTTTTCCCGCCCATTGTCAGTGGCACAGTGGTATTGAGCATAGGACTTTCCCTTTACGGTACCGCCGTCACCTATATGGCAGGTGGTTCCGGCGCGGGAGAGAGCTTCGGCAGCCCGATTTTCTGGATACTGGCAGGTGTAACACTGATTGTAACGCTTGTATGCAGCCTGTTTGGGAAAGGGTACATTAAGGTTTCCGGAATGCTCATCGGCATCGTTGTGGGATATATGCTTGCGCTGATTCTGGGCGGGACCATTAGCTTCGACAACGTCTCCTCCGCGTCGTGGTTTGCTTTGCCCCGCTTTTTCAAGTGGGGGCTGGAATTCCATCCCTCGGCCATCATCTCTATGATATTGATGTACATTGTCCAAGCTGTGCAAACGATAGGAGACGTCTCCTCCACCGCGATAGGCGGATTTAGCCGTGAAGCGACAGATGCCGAAATCGGCGGCGCGATCAAAGGCCAAGGCATCTGCGGTATGCTGGGCGCCTGCATCGGCGGCCTTCCGACCGATCCCTACAGCCAGAATGTCGGCCTGATCGTCACCACAAAGGTTGTTGCAAAAAGGGTGTTTGTCCTTGTGGGCGCAATCATCCTCATTGCGGGCTTTTGCCCCAAATTCGGCGCGCTTATGACCACGATCCCCTATCCCGTACTCGGTGGGGCGACAATCATGGTTTTTGCCGCAATCACGATGTCCGGCATACAGCTGATTACCCAGCAGCCGTTGAATTACCGCAATAAGATGATCGTCGGAATTTCTCTTGCGCTGGGCGTTGGGGTCAGTACGGTTTCAAATTCGCTCCAATACTTCTTAAAGGATATCCAGAACATTTTGGGGGCTTCGCCGATCGTCCTTGCCTTTCTCGTTTCCTTCATCCTCAACATCATTGTTCCAAAGGATGATTCCAAAGAAGAAGATTAAGACGTCAAAGTGATGGAAAAAGGAGTAGCGAAAGCTGCTCCTTTTTAACAGAATCAGATTGGCCTTACGCTTTGTCGGCAAAGAACGAAAGCAGCAGGCGATAGTATCCTTTTCCCTCATCATACAGGAAACCGCAGGATTCCAATGTATTGCACGAAGCGGCGTTCTCCTTTTCGGGCTGCACGATGATATCCTTTGCCGCGGTTTTTGTACGGATGGCGTCTATGAGCAACTGCACAATACGCTTTCCATATCCTGTTGAAGATAGGCTTCCTCACCGATCAAGTAGTCGATATAGGTTTCTCCGTGCGTCCAAACAGAATACCAGTCCCCGGCATGGATACAGTCATATATTGGCAGAACCCAATGGAGTGGCTTGCCCGACATAACAATAAAATGCGAAATGAAAGAAAAGCTATCGTCTCTATGCCGGATCTCATCAAGTCATGCCGCCGGATCCCGGATCCTCATACCGCTTTAAAATATACGGTTTATGCAGCCATGCATCTAAACGGGCAAGGTCGGCGTTCTCAATTTTTCTTAGATATAACTCCTGATCGACCATACAAGATGTTTCCTTCCTGATTCAGTCGGTCTTGAGTTCTTTTCTGAGCATATCGCCTGGCTGTAGCGGTTGATCGGTACCGATCCAAAGCCGCTGCTGCGGATGCGGTGCGGAAGATACGCACTCCCCTTCCTCCGTCTGTATGGAGTTGACGGCAATTGCACGACGAATGCTGCCGGGAGAAAGCACCTCCAGTATATCTCCCGCAAAAAATCGGTTGCGCTGCTCAATGAGCGCCGTGCGCTTTGCCGCATCATATTGGAGCACCACTGCGGTGAGTTCATGCGTCTGGATATAGCTTGCGCTATGCGTCATCTGCCCCATTGCGCCGGGATCGCCAAATGCAAATCCCGTCGTATAAGGCCGGTGGCTTGTTTTTTCAAGTTCCTTTAGCAGCGCTGCATCCGGAGGCACAGTAAGCGGCTGATGCAGATAACCATCAAGCGCCATGCGATAGGCATTGACAACGGTGGCCACATAATAGACGCTCTTCATGCGGCCCTCAATTTTCAGGCTGTCCGCTCCGGCGGCAATCACTTCATGAAGTTTGGGCAGCAAATTTAAATCGCGCGAATTGAGCAGGTAAGTACCCCGATCATCCTGTTCGATCCCCAGATATGCCCCATCCTTTCCGCGCTCTCTTAGCTCATACGTCCAACGGCAGGGCTGTGCACACTCTCCTTTGTTGGAGTCGCGGCCATTGATATAATTGCTCAGCAGGCACCGGCCGGAATAGGAAATACACATGGCGCCATGCATAAAAATTTCCAATTCGAGCCCGGGCACCCGTTCCTTGATTGCCTTTGTTTCATCCATGGAAAGCTCCCGCGCGAGCACAATGCGCCGGATTCCCTGTGCGTGCCAAAAGGCCGCGGCATGGGAGTTTAATGTATTTGCCTGCGTGCTTAAATGCAGTTCCATATCGGGTACATGTTCTTTTGCGAGGCTTATAACGCCCGGATCGTTTACGATCAGCGCATCCGCCCCTGCGGCAGAAAGATCGCGTAAAAAAGCGGGGACGCTTGTAAGCTCATGATCGCGCGCAAAGGCATTGACAGCAACATAGACGCGTTTGCTTTGCTCATGCGCAAACGCGCAAGCTTCCGCAAGCGCATCCATCGTAAAATTATCCGCAAAGTTGCGCAGGCTCATTTGCCGCATACCGACATACACGGCATCCGCGCCAAAGCGCAATGCCGTGTAAAACCGTTCCATATTGCCGGCAGGGGCCAGTAATTCGGGAATTTTCATACGATCTCAAGACCAATATTTGGAATATTTTGCAACATTGGCGTCATGCTCTTTGAGCGTCTTTGCAAATGCCAACGCTTTGTTCTCAGGAAGATCCATATTACAGAAGTACAGATACCCATCTTTGACGTATTCCTCATTTGGATACAAGGCCGCCTCAATCGCCAGCTTCCCGGGGTTTGAAATGGGCCCGGCGGGAAGCCCTGCGTACATGTACGTATTATAAGGAGAATCTGTCGCAAGCTCCGCTTCGGTATAGACATATTTGTTGACCTTGAGCGCATACTGCATTGTTGCGCAGGACCGCAGGCGCTCTCCTTTTTCCAGGCGGTTGTGAAACACAGCCGAGACCTTATAAAAGTCTTCTTTGATGGAAGCTTCGCGTTCAATGATGGAAGCCAGCGTAATGACATTATCAATGCTCATATCAAGCTCCTTGGCGCGGGCAAGATATTCTTCGGTAAAAATTTCGTTAAACCGTACCAGCATCTTATTGAGGACGCTTTCCGCGGTAGTATCCGCAAACACCTCATAGGTATCCGGGAACAGATATCCCTCCAGATAATAATCCCGCGGCCTTTCCGGATTCTCCTTAATATCCGCAAGAAACGGATAGGTCTTGAATGTTTCCTTGTCATTGCACAGCCTTTGGAACTCTTGCTCATCCACCGAAATGCCCGCCTGCTGCATAGACCAAAGCACGCCGCTGATCGTATAACCTTCCTGTACTTTGAGTTTTACGGTGGCCCTTGGCGGATTGCCTGCGCAGATAATCTCTACAATCTCAGGGATGTCCATGTTCCGCGAAAGAATGTACGTGCCTGCTTTGAGCTTGCTTGCTTTGCCAACAAAGTCAACATACACCTTAAAAACCGCCGTATTGGAAATCAGACCCGGTTCCCCGTCCCCATAAGCCGTATAGAGTTTTTTTGCGATAGCGCTTGCAGAATCGCTTTTATCCACCACAAAGGCCACCGGGGTGGCATCGCTGCTGTTCACCGAATTGATGTAGCGGTCCATCACAAAATGAATGCCGAACGAAAATACCGCATAGGTAATTCCCGCGCTAATGAGCAGTATTAAAAACGGGCGTAACACCCTCCATATCTGTTTCAGGGCTGGCGAAGGCCCGTTTAGCCGCTGTTTTTCAGGCATAAGCTTCCTCCGTTGTTGTAATTGCGCATTGCCTCTTGGCTCTTCTATTATACCATAGAAACGCATACGCAACAAAGCGCGCCCCATTGTTACCCGTCCAGCACGCTTAAATCCGCCTCTACGGCTTCTGCAAGCAGCCTATAGATTTTGCCCAGAACTTGGTTCAGACGGTACTCGGCAAGCAAAAACTCCGCGGCATCCGGCTCAAACTGCAACAGTTCTCCCACATGGCGCAGACGCTCCAGTGTTTGGGGCGATTGCCTGCCCGCAACCATATCCGCTTCCGCTTGCATTTGCAGGCGGCGGTACTCCTTATAGAAATTACGAATGTTGTCGTTTTGAAGCGCCGTTTCCCGCGCGTTGCGATAGGTTATATATTCTTCGCTGGCTTTTAATGTCTGCGCCAGCGTCCGGGCAGCTTCCATTACCATTAACGATACTCCCTTCAAAACAAAGGCGCCGCAAACGCAGCGCCTCTGTTTCCTGATCAATTACGGTATTTCCACAATAATGGGAAGAATGACCGGATTGCGCTTGGTTTTGTTGTAAAGATATTCTCGCAGGCTGTTGCGCATCCCGTTTTTAATATTCGCCCAATCGGACTGGTGATGGCTTTCAAACGACGCAGCCTGCGGGCGCAAAATATCGCACGCTTCGTTGATCAAATCCTCGGATTCGCGCACATAGACAAAACCGCGGGAAATCAGATCCGGGCCTGCCAACAGCTTACCCGTTTTCTTCTGCAGCGCAATGACGATTGCCACAAGGCCATCCTGGGACAACAGACGCCGGTCTTTAAGTACGACATTACCGATATCGCCTATGCCAAGGCCGTCCACCATGACGCTGCCCGCGGGCACGCTGCCATTGATTTTTCCGGCGTTTACAGTAAGCTCCACCACATCGCCGATGTCCGTCACAAACACGTTCTCAGGGTTCACACCCATTTCCTGCGCAAGCTGGCCGTGCATATAAAGATGCCGGTATTCGCCATGCACCGGGATAAAATACTTGGGCTTTGTCAGGTTGAGCATCAGGCGCAGCTCTTCCCGGCAGGCGTGCCCGGAAACATGGACATCCGCCATCTGATCATAAACGACCATTGCGCCTTTTTGGAACAGCTGGTTGATAACGCGCGCCACCCCGCGTTCATTGCCGGGAATGGCGGAAGCGGAGATAATGACAGTATCGCCCTTGCCGATATTGAGCTTATGCGAGGAGTTCGCCATACGGAAAAGCCCGCTCATAGGTTCTCCCTGGCTGCCCGTCGTAATGACGCATACCTGCTCATCGCGGTATTTACGCAGTTTTTCGACCTCAACAATGCTTTCCTGCGGAATGTTGAGATAGCCAAGCTCAATCGCCGTCTGGGCGATGTTCACCATGCTTCGGCCCTGGAAACAGATCACACGGCCATGCGCGACGGCAACGTCAGCCACCTGCTGAATGCGGTAGATATTGGACGCAAACGAGGCGACAATGACCCGGCCTTCCGCCATATCAAAGTAATGCTCAAACGTCTTGCCGATTTCCCGTTCAGATTGCGTATGTCCCGGCCGTTCCACATTCGTACTGTCCGACATCAGGGCAAGCACACCTTTTGAACCGTAGTGAGCAAACCGCGCAATGTTCATAGGTTCGCCGTCAATCGGCGTAAAGTCCACCTTAAAATCGCCCGTATGGATGACCGTGCCGATCGGTGTTGTCACTGCAAGCGCTACCGCGCCAGCAATCGAGTGGCAGGTCTTAATAAACTCTATTTGGAAACAGCCCAACCGCAGCGTATCGCCAGGGTTCACACAGTGCAGCATTTCCTTGCCGAGCTTATGCTCGTCCAGTTTATGTTCAATCAACGCAACAGTCAGCTTTGTACCGTAAACCGGCACATCGCTAAATTTCTGCAGCGCAAACGGCAGCGCGCCGATGTGGTCTTCATGCCCGTGGGTAATCAAAAATCCACGCAGCTTGTCACTATTCTTTTCTAAGTATGTCATGTCAGGGATTACAAGGTCAATGCCGAGCATTTCTTCATCAGGGAAGATCAACCCGCAATCGACCACGACAATGTCCTTCCCGTATTCGATTACGGTCATGTTCTTGCCGATCTCTGCCACACCGCCAAGCGGAATAATCTTTAGTTTTGAGGCCAAAAAAACAACTCTCCTTTTTCTTTGGGGACTATGGCAAGCGCAATCCCGAAGTTTGCCCTATGGACGCCTGTCCTGTGCTGACAGGTAGCCATAATCGGGCGCTTTTGGTATGTTCTCTTGCGGTCGTCTCCCGAACTCTTTCGCTGACAACTTGTGTTATTATACGCTTTTAGCGCACAATTGACAAGCGCAACAAAATTTTCATTATCCCGATGCAGATTTTTTCAGCTGCAAGACGAGGCTTCCGGCAATCCCCGCGACAAAGCCCATCAGCATGTCGGCCAGAAGACCGAGTGTAAATGCCATCGTTTTTTCCACCAGGGAGAATGCTGCAAATGCAAGCAATACGTAGGCAGCGCCGCCAATGCCACCCCAGAGCCAACCGCGCCCTTGGGCGCTGCGCGCGGCAAACAAACCTGCAAACGCGGCGCAAAGCGCTTTAATCACGCTTGTTGCCACAGGGATTGCGCCTTCGCCTACCAGTTCAATTTTAAGCAGCAGCGCAAAAAGCAATATGGCGATAATGGTCACAACGCATCCAAGCAACGCCGCCTTGATTACGCCCAAAAGCATTCCGTTATGCCTCTCCGGCTGTTTTTTTCTGCGTTTTGTCCTCATATGGTATTCCCCCTCATATCCTATGGCAATACCTATGCGGCAATAAAAAAAAACATACCGGCAACATTTGTGCTGCCGGTATGTAACAGACGATGAACCTATTACTTTACTTCTTTGACTTCCTCAGACATGGTGTTTTCCGCCGCAACATTCTCCACCGTGGAAATTGCACCGCGGGTAAATACCAGACGAACCTTATCCGGCCCGACGATCAGGGTCACCACATCATCCTTGATGGAGCCGATCGTGCCATAGATGCCGCCGATGGTGCGCACACGGTCGCCCGGCTTCAAGGCATTGAGCATGTCTTTCACTTTTTTATCGCGCCTGCGCTGCGGAATGATCATCACGGCGAACATGACAACCATAAGTATGATCATCAAGAAAGTGGGGTTTTGGAAAAAACTGACGGCTTCCTGAGGCATTCTTCTTACCTTCCTTTACATATGTTTGCAGACTAAGTGTATAGCAAAATACCATGGTGCGTCAAGGTCTTTATCATCCCTCCAGAAAGGTGCATGCAAGAAGTTCCAGCATGTTCACACTGTGGACACAAGAGAATTAAGGCCGGAGCACGGCGTCATATTTTTCAATCAGTTTGACTGGCTGATAGGAAAGCTTTGCTTTGCGCATGCCCGGGATTCCCATATCCTCCTCGCGGTTGATATAGGTGACATCCGACCAGGCATGCTCCGCAAACTGCTGGTTAATCACGGCATAAAGCCCCGTGTAAGATGCGTCCGCCTTTTCGATATGGATTACGGCATCTTTCTTCACACGTTCCCCCAGAGAAAACGCGACGAGCTTTTCCCCAACATAAATGCAGCCGCCTTGGACTTCAAGCGCCTCCATGTTGGGCAGAAGAAAAGAAATCGCTTTCATCTCCCCTAAAATTCCAGGCTCATTAATATCCTTTTCCTGCAGCCAGCTCATATACAGATCCATACATTCTTTTGTCCGCTCCGGCGTCAAAGGCGCATATGTAAACTGATACTGTGAGGTAAATTGATTGATATGGTTGCGCTTGGCGTGATATTTGCGGCCCTTGAGGGCAATCAAATCCTCCGCATGATAGACGTAATCAAAGGTGTTGCGATCGGGGATGAGGGAAAACAAAGGCGCATGGGTTTGGAACAGCTCCACAAAGCGCCCGTTCACGGAACGGAACCGCGGCGCAACGCCTATGGCGTTAAAATAATCATAAGCAGCCTGCAGCGCAATGCCATAATCCATAGAAAAATCCTTGGGAATTGGCGGGAACATAAATGGATGCTGCTTTTTCGCAAACTGCAGCCGTATATAGAGAACCTCGTTTTCTTGCGCCCATTGTATTTTTCCATCCTGGCCCCAGATAATGAAATTTGTAAATGTAAGCTCTGAGCACTCAAATCCGTGCGGCTTTATATAGGCGTCAATAATGGGTTTGTCATCAAGACGGACGGGTTGGAATTGAAGCAACTTCTTTACCTTCCTTACAGCATTCTATCAGTACGCGCATTGCCTAGCGCGCATCCTTTACTATTCTACCGCAAATTCTGTAATCTGTAACATACAAAATTACGAACATCTTTTCCTGCTTGCCAAAATCTTATTCACATTGTAAACTATTTACGAAACAACAGTTAACATTAAGAGGTAATTTGCAATGAAATTATCGTTACGTTCCATGCTTTTTGCTGCGATGTTTGCAGCGCTGACCGCAGTGGGCGCATTTATGAAATTTCCCATTCCACCCTACCCTGTCCCAATGACGCTGCAAACGGCTTTTGTATACCTTGCCGGTATTCTTTTGCCGCCTTCCGCCGCCTTTTTTTCTCAACTTATTTATATCCTGATCGGGCTCATCGGCGTACCTGTGTTTGCAAACGGGGGCGGGCTTGGCTATATTTTTGATCCGACATTCGGATATTTGCTTGCATTCCTGCTCGCAGCGCCGCTTATGAGCATTGCGGCTTCCCGCACACTTTACCGTGGTAGGAAATGGATGTTTGCATTGCTCGGATTTGGGATTATCCTTCTGGTACAATTGATTGGGGTTTCCTACATGGCGCTGATTTCCTCTGTATACCTTGCAAAGCCGCTTGCAATGTCGCGCGCGGTGTATCTGATTTACATTTTCCTTCCGCTGGACCTGATTAAATTGCTGTTGGTGACGATATTGGGCGCACAGCTGAAAAAGCGCGCACCGCAACTATTCCAGGCTTAGAACAAGCTTGGCCGGTGTCAAGCGCCCTACATGCTCTTTTGCTTCGCATAGCGCTGCTGTGTGAAGCTTTTTCGTCTTAGCGAGCATCCAGAATCCACCCCGTTATCTGTTCCTGCATTGCGCTAAACATGTGCATTTCACCCAATTCCCTCACGAAAAAAGTTCATGCGGCATACCATATCCATAGTCGAATTCGACAATTATGGAGGTGGCTTTGCATGAAAAGGGTTGTTGCTCTGCTGTTGCTTACCGCTATGATCTGCCTTGCTTTTGCGGGATGTGCAAAAGAACAGCAGATCAGAAAAGTACGCCTCAATGAGGTAACGCGCTCCGTATTCTATGCGCCGCAATATGTGGCTGCAGCCAACGGTTACTTTGCAGAAGAAGGACTGGAAGTAGAGATTACCACCGGCGGCGGCTCTGACAAGACGATGACGGCGCTCCTCTCCGGCCAGGCGGATATCGGGTTAATGGGGCCGGAAACCGGCGTATATGTGTACAATGAGGGCAAGGAAGACCATCCCATCATCGTTGGGCAGCTTACAAAGCGCGATGGATCGTTTTTGGTTGGACGCGCGGCGGAACCAGATTTTCAATGGGAAAACCTGAAGGGTAAGACCATTATCGGGGGCAGAAAGGGCGGGATGCCGCTGATGACATTCCTTTACGTGCTCAAAGAGCATGGACTTACCCCGGGAACCGATGTGACCGTGATAGACAACATCCAGTTTAACCTCATGGGCGGCGCGTTTGAAGGCGGCACGGGCGATTATGTCACATTGTTTGAACCTGTTGCATCCACATTCACGCTTGCCGGAAAAGGCCATATTGTTGCAAGCGTCGGCGAGGCTTCAGGCGAAGTGCCCTATACCACCTATATGGTCAGCAAGCAGCTGCTAAAAGACGATCCCGCATTTGTAGAAAGCTTCCTGCGGGCTATTTATAAAGCACAGAAATGGGTCATGACCGCAACGGATGAACAAGTGGCAAAGGCAATTCAGCCGTTCTTCCCGGACGCCAGCCTCGAAGTGCTCGTTTCCGTCGCGCACAACTACCGGGAAACCGATTCCTGGAAATCCGAGCCTGCGATGGAAGAAAAGGATTTTGAGCGAATGCTGACCATCATTGACTCTGCAGGCGAACTAAAGGCAAAGATCCCGTTTGCAGCGCTGGTGGATAACAGCATCGCAGAAAAAGCTATGCGCTAATTTACGCCGCACGTTTTGGCAGCATGCAGTAAGCGTCGCTGCGCATATCATGAACGAACAATTGACGGCGCTCTTCGCGGGCACGTTTTTTCTCTAAAAGGCGTGCCCTTTTCTTTGCCGCTTCTATTCCCTGCCCCAACAACATACCGATTAAAATTCCCGGAAGCACAAAACACAACAGAATGCCGGCCATAAAAAATCCTCCCCATTTATGTTTCCGAAACGGAAACATATTTTGAAATAAAAAACGTGCATACTGTAAAGAAGCAAATATCTACTGGAAAAGCCCTTGCTTGTTCTGGAACTTCTCCGGATTAAGTTTCCTTACAGAGCCCGTTGTTGGCTATGTTTTCATTATAGTATCCTATTTGGAAACCGTCAAGCACAAATTTGGAAGAATTTAAGTATTTGAAATGCGAAAACCGCTTGCATTCATGTTTCCAAATAGGATACAATAACGATACGGAATAGAACGCTTCTGAAAGCAGGTGAACCAATGAACCGTATTAAGGATTTGCGCCTGCAAAACGGCTATACGCAGGATATGCTGGGCAACTTCCTCGGTGTACAAAAAGCTGCAATCTGTAAATATGAAACCGGACGCGCGTCTTTGCCACAGGAAATGTTATTGCGCCTTGCCGATCTTTTTTCAGTTAGCACAGATTATTTGTTGGGCAGGGACGCAGCATCCCCTTCTGCGCCGTTTGCGTTCCATATGATTGATCTCCCTGTCGTAGGCCGGGTGCATGCAGGATTGCCCATATTGGCGGAAGAAAATGTGGAGGAGCATATCAGCGTACCGGCTGCCGATGTGCAGAACGGAGAATTCTTCTTTATGGAAGTGGAAGGCGATTGTATGACGGACGCGCATATCGTGGAAGGCGCGCTGGTACTCGTTCGCTTGCAGCCTAGGGTGGAAAACGGACAGATTGCGGTTGTACGCATCAATGATGAAGTGGTGCTGCGCCATGTCAAATGGGTGCGCAACCAGCTGATCCTCTACCCCGCCAACCCCAATTACGATCCTATGGTGATTGCAAGCGGGGATGTACAGATTATCGGCCGGGTGGTTGAGGTCCGCATCCGAGGACTGTAAGCCGATAAACTCAAATTAGAGAAGCGCCGGTATCGTGCATTGATACGATATCCGGCGCTTTTTATGCTGTTTACTTTTGATCCCGGCACATGGGGCAGACAATGCTTTTATCTACCGCAGGCGGTAAAAGCATTGTTGTAAGCGGCGCGATTTCCTGAAAAAAAGCTTCAGGAGGCTGAAAGCTCCTCCCAAAGTGCATCGGCATAAAACGCACCGGGTGTAGCGCCTGACAAAACAGGATGGCACCGCGGTAATAATCGCTGCCCATGCGCGGATCGACCGGAAAGAACGCAAGATCGATATGCGAGACGCGCTGTTTGATCTTCTCAAGCTCCTTCAGGAACTTCCCTTCCGCTTCCCGCGCATATGAATCTCCCCCTTCATCCCGCCAGTGCCAGTCGTTCAGATCGCCCGCATGGAAGATGGAAACGCTATCCCAGACGATATGGAAGGATACGCCTTCATCGGTGCTGCCGTATGCGGTCACCTTCATGCCGTTGGGCAAAACGGATTGACCGGGCCGCATTTTCGGCACGCCAAGGGGTGCCGGCACATCATAGCCTGCAGCAAATTTTGCTCCCGGCAGGTTCCAGATATCGGATGAATAATGGTCGCCGTGCGCGTGGCTGACAAGCGCCGTAGTATAGCGCATGGACGCTAGGGCATTCTCTTGAAGCTGCAGATGCTTTTGGGGATCAAAACAATCGATAACAAGGAGACCGCCGTCGCGCTCCAGCGCAAAGCCGCTGTTTCCCAGATACGTAATCTTCATGCGGTCCTCCCCGTATCGCTCAAGTTGTGTTATTTC
>JAEYLA010000006.1 GCA_023461495.1 Bacillota bacterium
AAGGGCGCTTCCCCGCTTGAAGAAATTTATCTGCGTATGGATGGCAGCGAGGTTGCGGTGGAAGTAAAATCCGTCCCCATTGAAATAGACGGCAGCCGTGGGGGCATTGTATTTGTAAGGGATATTACGCAACGCAAGGAGCTGGAATACAAAAAAGCCGAAATCGATGCGCAGATGCGCCAGCAGCAGAAGCTTGAGGCAATCGGCACTCTTGCGGGCGGCGTTGCCCATGAAATCAACAACCCGCTTAACGGCATTATGAACTATGCGCAGCTGATTCTGGATGTGGTAGGGGAAAACAGGGATGTTGCCCAATACAGCCAGGAAATCCTCAACGAGACAAAGCGTATTTCTGAAATCGTAAGGAACCTGCTGCAATTTTCCCGCCAGGAAAAGCAGTCCCACAGCTATGCAAGCGTATACGATATTATCAATCAGACCATGTCGTTGATCAAGACGGTCATCAAACGGGATCAGATCACGCTGGAAGTACAGCTGGAAGAAAACATGCCCGATATCAAATGCCGCAGCCAGCAGATCCAGCAGGTATTGATGAATCTTTTAACAAACGCGCGCGACGCCCTCAATGAAAAGTATCCGGAATACAATGCGGATAAAATCATCCGCATGCGGTGCGTACATTTTTTTGAAACAGGCCGCAGATGGGTGCGCCTTAGTGTAGAGGATCACGGCACCGGAATTCCCGCTTCCGTGCGGGAAAAAATATTTGAACCGTTTTTTTCCACAAAGCCCAAGGAGCTTGGGACGGGGCTTGGGCTATCAATCAGCCACGGAATTGTTAAAGATCATCACGGAAAGTTCGAAATAGAAACTGAAGAGGGAAAATTTAGCCGCTTCCATGTAATTTTGCCGGTAGACAATGGGTGGGAACTAAAATAGCTGACCGGGAGATCATTTCATGAGCAGAGTATTGATTGTAGACGACGAAAACAGCATCCGGATTACATTGAGCGCTTTTTTGCGCAATGCGGGATATGAAGTGGATACCGCGCCCGACGCAGTCACCGCGTGCGAGGTATTGAGCGCGAACACTTACGATATTGTTATTACGGATATCATCATGCCGCGCATGACCGGTATCGAACTAATGACAAAGATCCGCGCGAAGTCTGAAGATACGCAGGTGATTGTCATGACAGGGGAGCCTACGGTAGATACGGCGATCACCGCCGTACAGGCCGGGGCAAACGATTATCTCATTAAGCCTGTGAGCAAATTTGAACTAACCAGGGCGGTTGGCCGCGCGGATGAGATCAAGCGCCTGCGGGACGAAAAAAAAGCATTGGAACATAGGGCGCAGCTTTACCAGATGGAGCTTGAGCAAAAGGTGGAAGCAAAGACGCAAGCGCTTTCAAATGCGATGCAGAGCATCATCTCCCTGCTTGCGACCGTTACCGAGGTGCGAGATCCGTATACGGCGGGACACCAGCGCCGGGTTGGAAACCTTGCGGCGGCCATTGCGCACCGCATGGGGATGAAGCGTGCCGTTGCGGAAGCTGTGCGCATCTGCGGCTACCTCCATGATATCGGAAAAATCATGGTGCCGGGTGAAATCCTGTGCAAGCCCGGAAAGCTCACGGATATGGAAATGGCATTGATCCGGGAGCATTCCGTGCGTGGCTATGAATTGATTTCACGCGTGGAGCTGCCGCCTATTTTTGCGGAGGTCATCTACCAGCATCATGAGCGCTGCGACGGCTCGGGCTATCCGCGCGGCCGCCTGCGGCATGAAATCTTGCCGGAAGCCCATGTCATTATTGTGGCGGATGTAGTGGAAGCCATGATGTCCCACCGGCCGTACCGGCCGCAGCTTGGGCTGCGGTGTGCCCTGCAGGAAATCAAAGACAACGCAGGCAGGCTGTACGACCCTGAGGTCACGGCAGCTTGCATTGCGCTGTTTGAACAGGACGGCTATTGTATTGAGGACAAGGAGCAGATTCACTACCCCTTCTAATTTAGAATGAGGAAAGCAGGCTGGGGATCAGCAGGTGGATTGCGGTAAACACGACGACGATCAGCGCAAATGCCTTGTGCCATTTGAATAACGGCGCCTTTTTGAGGCGATAGAAAGAGCCGCCCAACGCTGCCGTCACCAGCAGCATGATCCACGCAAGGCTTCCGGTATGCAGCCTCAATGTGCCCAGCGCAAGATAGCCGTGCAGGATAGCAAGAAGTACGAGCGCAATGCCTAGCGGCTTGTGCAGCTTGCGTAAGAATTTTAATGCGGCCTGAAACCCTTTTCCCTTCCAATGGAACAGCCAGAGGTTGAGTTTCTTGAGCCAGTACGGGGCAGTGATGATGACAAGCAGCGCAATGTTGAGATAACCCAGCATCTGATACATACGTTCACCTCTTCGTTATATTGTATTGGACAGGCCGTAAACGGCTATTCTTGCGCAAGCTTGCCGACAACCGGTACCCCCTTGAGTTTGGAAACACCGTGCGGGGATTTGGTTTTGATAATTTCCGTCAGGTCGTTGCCGGCGCTGTAGCCATTGTGCTCGCCGTCTTTCCATGCCGCAAGGCCGGAAAAATCATAAATCACGCCATCCACCGCAACATAGGCCGGTTGCCCGTCTTTGCCGTTGTATTGCTTCAATTCCTCGAGTGTGAGCACAAGGCCGGGGGTCTCTGCTGCCGGCGCATCGGGCGTCTGTGTGGTTGAGCAGCCATAGGCGAACAGTATGGCGGTAAGGAGAAGGCTGATTGTAATCCATGGTTTTTTCATAACAGTCGCTCCATTTCATTTGGATTTTCAGTATTATCGTAACAATAAACCGGAAAGCAACAGGATGAAACGCGGCAAATATGGCAATCTGTTGACAATGGCGCAGGAAAACAGCATACTACATACATCCATATTCCCGTGACGAAGAGGAGGGCAACCGTATGCGACAATGCATGGATCATGAAAACCTGCACCGCAGGCTCAAAAAGATTGCAGGACAGATCAATGCAATCGATAAGATGGTGGAAGACGATGTTCCTTGCGAGGATGTGCTCATCCAGATCAACGCCGCAAAATCAGCACTCCACAAGGTAGGTCAGATCGTGCTCGAAGGGCACCTGAACCATTGCGTGCGCGACGGTATCGAGCATGGGGACGCGGAAAAAACGATTGCCGATTTTGCAAAGGCAGTGGAACATTTCTCACGGTTGTAGAAGCGCCATACTCACGGGACATTTACGGCCTTTATTCTATTCTACATCAGAATATACCTGAAAGCATGATGATTTTCATAAAACAGAAGTTGCAGCCGCCTAACAGGCGGCTGTTGTTTTTTGTTGACAGAAAGCGGTGGGGCATAGAGAATGAGTACATACCCATAGGGGGTATAGGTATAATGCTGGAAGAAGGGTGTATATGCAGGAGATTATCAAGGTTATACGGGATGAGGAAAAGCGGGGCGTTGTGTTTCTAATACTTTCGGGTATTTCTCTGGTATTGAGTTTCTTTTTAAAAACGTGGGCGATCGACCCCGCCTGGATTGCGGTCATTTTGTGCGGAATTCCGATTTTAATCAATGCGGGGCAGGGGCTATTTATGCGCTTTGACATCAAGGCGGATGTGCTGGTGTCCCTCGCGCTGATCGCTTCTATTGTGATTGGAGAAGTATTCGCGGCGGGCGAGGTCGCGTTTATTATGGCGGTTGGCGCCATGCTCGAAGAACGTACGGTGAAAAAAGCGCGTGCAGGCATTGAAAAACTGGTGCGGCTTACCCCACGCACCGCACGCGTGCTGCGCGAGGGACAGGAACACATCATTCCTGCCGAGCAGGTGCAGGTAGAGGATATCCTTTGCGTACACGCAGGCGAGACCATACCGGTGGATGGCGTAATTGTAGCGGGAGAAACAACGGTGGATCAGTCCGTAATGACAGGAGAATCGCTCCCTGTTGATAAATCTTCGGGCGATTTGGTCAAAAGCGGCACGGTCAACCGATTTGGCTCTTTTACCATGCAGGCGCAAAAGGTTGGGGAGGATAGCTCTTTGCAGCGCATGATCCGGCTTGTAGAGTCTGCCGATGCGGGAAAAGCAAAGATCGTTGGCATTGCGGACCGGTGGGCCACATGGATCGTCGTCATCGCACTTCTCAGCGCCGCCGCAACCTGGATCATCACGCAGGAGGCGATCCGCGCTGTGACAATCCTCGTTGTGTTCTGCCCATGCGCGCTTGTGCTGGCCACGCCTACGGCCATTATGGCGGGTATCGGCAATGCCGCCCGCGTTGGCGCGCTTGTCCGCCAGGGGGACGCGCTCGAACGGCTCGCACAAATCAAAAAGGCGGCGTTTGATAAGACGGGCACGCTCACTTATGGAAAGCCGGCAGTTGCGCATGTTGCGGCCTTTGTACAGGGGGAAACAGCGGAAACGGTGCTGTATGCTGCAGCCGCCGCGGAATTGCGCGCGGAGCATCCGCTCGGCCGCGCAATCGTGGCGTATTATCAGGCAAATGACACAAAGGCGCTGCAGCCTCTGGGATTTTCCCTGTTGCCAGGGCGCGGCGTGCGGGCGACAGTGGACGGAAGTGTCATATATGCAGGCAATGAAAAACTGACTGTGGAGCAGACGGGAACAACGCTTCCGGAGGCCGTTAAGCAGCTTACGGCGGGCTATAAGGCGCAGGGCTGTACGACCATTTATGTAACAAGGGAAGCGCAGCTGATCGGAATGATTGCGTTTTCGGATACCATCCGTCCGGATGCGGAGGATACCATAAAGGCGCTGCGGGAGATTGGCGTTAAAAGCCTGCTGCTGACAGGGGATATCCCGCAGGCAGCGCTGCATATGGCGGCGCTGGCAGGCGTAAAAGAGGTGCGCGCGGGCCTGGAGCCGGAAGACAAGCTCCTCGCGATACAGGCGCTGCAGCGAAGCGGTGAGCCGGTTTTAATGATTGGCGACGGTATCAACGACGCACCCGCGCTCAAGTCGGCCCATGTGGGCGTTGCGATGGGTGGGATCGGCAGCGATATCGCCATAGATGCTGCGGACATCGTGTTGGTGCGTGACGATATCCGGGCGCTGCCGCATCTGTTCTTGCTTGCGCAAAAAACAATGCGCGTCATCCGGGCCAATTTGCTTTTGTCCATGGCGCTCAATTTCGCGTCAATACTGCTCGCCATGTTTGGTATTGTTGGGCCTGTAGTGGGTGCGCTTTTGCACAATGCGGGCTCGGTTGCGGTCATTCTGCATTCGGCAACACTGCTCAGATGGAAAAAGAGGAGGCACTGAGCTCTTAGCATAGAGAAATAGAAAAGCTGGCTTTTGCCAGCTCTTTTTTACTCAAACCAACGCTTTTTCCGGTCCAGATATCCGCGTATGACATGGAGTGAATCGCAAAATGGCTTGATTTTTGAGTGCCCGCAGCGGCAAAGCACCACCCGGTTGCGGAGTTCATACGTTTCTCCGTCGGCACCCTCAATGGGGATGCCGCCCTTGACAAACAGCCCGCAGCTGACACCGCGGCCCGGATCCTGCAGTACCTCGATGGCGGGCGTATACGCGGGCTCTATGGTTTCTCCAGTCTGCTTATCGATGATATCCAAACGTCCCGCGGGGCATTCCGTGGCGGCCTTGATGGCGAGTTCCCTGCACGAAGGGTTGTCCGAGCGTTCGACAAGCTCCCAAGCGTCGCCTTGGTCGGTGTGGCAGAACCGCGCAAACGCGCAGCGTCCATCGTCAAGCATGGTGAGCGTAGGGCCGTCGTATACCTTGGCGCGGGTTTGAAACGGCTCTTTTCCCGCGGTTTCTTCGCCGTGGAACGCGCAGTCCTTGTGCGCGCCGTCGCAAAACGGCGGGGTCTTTGTTTTGCCGCATCGGCACAGGGTATAGGTTTCCATCTGCGGCAGCTCGCGGCCGTCCTCATAAATATAGTCTTTGCCGATGGCGCGAATTTTTTTTTCGCTCAGCGGCACGCTGCCGGTCACAAGGTACGGCCCGTCCTTGATGATTTTGATTTTTGGCTTTTTTTCTATCATGGAGCCTCCCTAAATTTACGGGCAAAAATGTTGAACATATTTTGTTTATTATATTGCAAAATCAGCTGCTTTGTACAGCACTGCTTGTTGTACTGTTATCAATCTGCATGTTTCCTCTTCCTTGCATCCGTGAAAATGGTTATACTGGAAAGGACGGGGATTTTGAAAAAATGCGGTTGGACGGGAGGCGATACCCGGGCAATCCGCTGTTTAAAACAAAAGCGGCGGTATTACGCTTCTATATTGGATGCGCGGCCGAGGGGGAAGCCGCCGGCGCCTGATGGAAATCGCCGTGGAAACGCGCAGGAGCTTCAATACGGAACGTCTGTCAATGTTGCAATTTTAAATGTGGAACGGAGGAAAACGGAATGCAGAATTTTGAATATTTTGCGCCCACGAAGGTTGTGTTTGGGAAAAATGCGGAGGCGCGCACGGGAGAGCTTGTAAAGGCGCAGAAGTGCAAAAAAGTGCTGATACATTACGGCGGCGCAAGCGCGAAGAGCTCCGGCCTGCTGGATCGCATCTTCCGCTCTTTGACGGAAGAAAACATCAGTTATGTGGAATTGGGCGGCGTTGTGCCAAACCCGCGGCTTTCGCTGGTATATGAGGGCATCGCGCTCTGTAAACAAGAAGGTGTGGATTTTGTGCTTGCGGTCGGCGGCGGCAGTGTGATCGACAGCGCGAAGGCCATCTGCTATGGGCTTGCAAATCCGTTTGACGTTTGGGAGCTTTATGCCGGTACGCAAAGGGCGCAGGCGTCCACTCCGCTGGGCGTGGTGCTGACGATTGCGGCGGCGGGCAGCGAAATGAGCAGCTCTTCCGTCATCACCAAGGAGGAGGGCTGGCTCAAACGCGGCTATAACAACGATTTATCCAGGCCCGTATTCGCCGTGATGAACCCGGAGCTTACCTACACCCTGCCGCAGTACCAGACCATGAGCGGCTGCGTGGATATCATGATGCATACGCTGGAGCGCTACTTCACCACTGGCGATACCATGGATATGACTGACCGCATCGCGGAGCAGCTTCTTCGCACCGTGATGGAGAATGCGCGCATCCTCATGGCGGATCCTCAAAGCTACAAGGCCCGCGCCGAGGTGATGTGGGCAAGCAGCCTTTCCCACAATGGGCTTACGGGCCTTGGCGCAACGGGGGACTGGATCAGCCACAAGCTTGAACATGAGCTTGGAGGGCTATTTGATGTGGCGCACGGCGCGGGGCTTGCCGCCGTGTGGGGCAGCTGGGCGCGCTATGTGTATAGCGTGAAGCCCGAACGCTTTGCACAGTTTGCCGTGCGCGTGATGGATGTGCAGGATACCGGTGATGCAAAAGAAACCGCTGTTGCCGGAATTGCGGCACTCGAGGCGTTCTTCCGATCAATTGAAATGCCAACCTCCATCCGTGCGCTTGGATATGATGTTACCGATGCGCAGATCGATGAAATGGCGCAAAAGTGCCATATGAGCTTTGGTACGCTTTATGGCTTCCGTGCGATTGACGAAGAGGATCTTGTCAACATCTATATGATGGCGCGTTAACTTAAAGAAAGCAAAACGCCAACAGCCGCCGTACCGACCGGTACGACGGCTGTTTTTGTACTGGAACAAATATTTATTGTATTACAATAAATATTTGTTGACGGACGCAAAAATATGGCATATACTGCTAAAGGAAGGGGAGGGGATACCATGAACGAATTGGATTTAAGCGGGAAGAGGTCTTTTAAAATCATCCGCATAGCCGTCAGTATCGCTTTTTGGGTCGGGGTTGCCGTATTGGCCGTGATGGTTGCAGTTCCATTTCTCGCGCCAGAGAAGCAAATGGCGCTGGACATGGAGGGCCTTGCCATACTGCCCGTACCCGGGATGGAAACGGATTGGGCTACAACGGTGCTTTTCGCAGTATTTATGCTGCTTGGTCTGGCATTTT
>JAEYLA010000007.1 GCA_023461495.1 Bacillota bacterium
GCCGGACCGGGCCGCTTTGCTTTCCCATATATTGCTTTCACATGTGAACATATTGAAAATTGTTATACTGTAATTTTGAACACAATGTGATACAATTGTTAAGAAATCATTCTAGGAGGGTTGTTATGGAAAAGCTGTTCAAGCTCAAAGCGTCCGGCAGCAATGCCAGAACAGAAATCATTGCAGGTATTACAACGTTCTTCACCATGGCCTATATCATTTTTGTAAATCCTGCCATCCTCAGTGCAGTTCCCGGGTTTGATAAGGGTGGTATCTTTGTCGCTACCATTCTCGCTACCGCGATCGGTACCCTTGTCATGGGCTTTGTCGCCAACGTGCCTTATGCGCTGGCACCGGGCATGGGCCTTAACGCGTTCTTTACCTACACGGTCTGCTTCGCGCTCGGATTTACCTGGCAGCAAGCGCTCGCGATGGTATTTATCTGCGGTATCATCAACATTCTTATCACCGTCACCAAGGTACGTAAATCCATCATCAAGTCCATCCCGGAATCCCTCCAGCTCGCCATTGGCGCTGGTATCGGCCTCTTTATCGCCTACATTGGCCTCAAAGACGCCAACATTATCAAATTCACCATCGATCCCTGGAACATCGTCAACGATCCTTCCGCAGCAGGCGGCACGGTTGTTGCAAACGGCGGCGCTATCCCCGCGCTTGTGAACTTTGCGCTTAGCCCGCACGCGCTGATGGCAATCATCGGACTTGTTGTTACCGCCATCCTGATGGTGCGCAAGGTCAAGGGCGCAATCCTGATCGGCATCATCGTTACAACGCTGATCGGTATCCCGCTGGGCGTCACCAAGTACGATCCTTCCGCGGCCATGGCTGTGAGCGACGTTTCAAAGACTGCGTTCCAGCTTGACTTCCCGGGCCTGTTTGCGGATCCGACGAAGATCATCGTGGTCATCGTCACGGTATTTGCATTCTCTCTGACGGATACGTTTGACACCATCGGCACATTCATCGGTACCGGACGCAAGGCCGGCATCTTCGATGCAACGGACGAAGCGGCCCTTTTCTCCGGCAAGGGCTTCAAATCCAAGATGGATAAGGCACTCTTTGCGGACTCCATCGCGACCTCGGTCGGTGCCCTTATCGGCACGAGCAATACCACCACCTACGTGGAATCTGCTGCCGGCATCAGCGAAGGCGGCAAGACCGGCTTGACCTCCGTTGTAACGGCCATCATGTTCCTGCTGTGCCTCTTCCTTGCTCCTGTCGCCGGTATGGTGACCACCGCCGCGACTGCGCCCGCGCTCATCATCGTGGGTGTTCTGATGGCGGATTCCCTCCGGAAGATCAATTGGGAAGACTTTGAAGAAGCGCTGCCTGCGTTCATGACGCTTATCATTATGCCGATGACCTACAGCATCTCCAATGGTATTGCCGCAGGCTTCATCTTCTATGTGCTCACCAAGCTTGTGCGCGGCAAGGCAAAGGAAGTTCATCCGTTGCTGTATGTCTTCACCGTACTGTTTGTGGTGTACTTCGTCGCGCTGGCGATTCTCAAATTGTAATTTGAGATAGCCCCGATGTTTTAAAACCGAATAGTCAATGAAGAGTAGGAGCCTGCTGCATGTTTGTGCGGCAGGCTCCGGTTTTTTGCTTTGTTTGGAGTCAAACTTCGACAAAATATACAAAACGTCTTCCCAATACTGGAAATAAAAGATATACTTTGAGTAAGCCATCACGTACCATACAAATCTGCTGTTATTACATAGATATGCCGCGCAATTCAGAGGGGAGGCTTTTCTTATGGATCTCCTTGTTGAAATTAGCCACAATCTGCTGACGCTGCTGCTGGTCGGCATTGTGCATGAAATCAGCTATGCCCTTTCCATCCGTCTTAAGCTGCCGTTTTTATGGACAATGGGCGTACTCTGCGGCGGCGTTGGCATACTGACCATTTATTCCGGCTACCACCTGCTGCCGGGGGTAATATTGGATGCGCGTTCTGCGATGGTGGGCGTTCTTGCGTCCGTTTTCGGAGGAGCGGTTTCCATCACCGCTTCTGTCATTATGGCACTGTACCGTATGGCGGTTGGCGGGGCCGGCGTTATACCGGGTATCGCAATTCTCGTGGCAGCCAATGTGGTAGGCCTTCTATGGCGGAAGCGGTTTTCTGAGAAAAAACGCCGGGCGATTGACAATGTCGCGCTTTTCAGCGTGGTGCTGCAGGCAGGCACACTGTTGTGCTGGCTGCTCCTGTCATGGGATACCGCGCAAGTATTGTTCCGTGAGGCAGGCGTTCTGGTCTTTCTGGCGCATACCATCATTTCCATTTTTATTGCGCAGCTTCTGCCCGTGCAGTTGGAATGGCGCAAAACGTATCGCCGTGCCGCAGAAGCAAACGAGCTTTACCGCGCGTTTTATGAGGACAACCATGCGGTAGTCCTGCTGTTAAAACCCCAGCAGGGAAAAATCCTGAATGCGAATGAAGCTGCGTGCAGGTTTTACGCATATCCGCATAAAGTCATGCAAACGTTTGGATATCAGGACTTGTTCCCCGACATTACGGAGCAATTCCATATTTTCAACACCGGGGTTTATGCAGGACAAACCGCCCATTTTGAGACAAAATGCAAGAAGGCGACGGGCGAAATTGTGGATGTGGAGGTATACGCAGGGGTTATCCGGTATGAGCATGACACGCTCATTTACGCGATCGTTCACGATATTACCCAGCGCGTCATCGCTATGGATGCGCTCAAAGCAAGCGAAACCCGCCAACGGCTGCTCATCGAAGGCGCGCCGGACGCCGTATTTATCCAAATGGACGGGAAATTTCAGTATGCCAACCAGGCTATGCTTGCGCTCATGGGAGCAAGCGCGCCGGAGGAATTGGTCGGAACGCGCGTGATCGACCGGATCAGGGTGGATTACCGCGATATTGTGCAAAAGCGCATGCACATTCTCAGTGAGGAGGGGAAGGGCGCTTCCCCGCTTGAAGAAATTTATCTGCGTATGGATGGCAGCGAGGTTGCGGTGGAAGTAAAATCCGTCCCCATTGAAATAGACGGCAGCCGTGGGGGCATTGTATTTGTAAGGGATATTA
>JAEYLA010000008.1 GCA_023461495.1 Bacillota bacterium
GCTTCCGAAAGATCAATTCCTGTCACTTTTTTCACATTCCGCTCCAAATAATCTGGAAACAGCACGCCCGTGCCGCAGGCCACATCCAGCACGCGCATGCCCGGCCCGACGTCCGCATAGGTAAGGATGCGGTTGATCTTTTCATCGTCATGAATGAGGCTCTCATCCCACTTGGGTGCAAGTTCGTCAAAAAAGGCAACGATATCGGCCTTGTTCATACGCGCGCTTCTTCCCTCTGATAGCGTTTGTCAATGACCTTTGCTTTTTCCAGAGCGACCACGATGGACGGGATCAGCGCAAGCTGTATGATAAGCCCAGGCCAGCAGGTGACAAAATAGCTGGCCGTCCACGCGGCAAAGGAATACTTGCCTGCCGCAAAAATCAACGCATTCACAGCGCCGCCTGCAATCCGCCCGGCAAGCATTGCGACAATCAGGCTAAGGTACAAATCCGCATACAGCTTTCCGGAGCCCACAGTACGCATGATGAGGCCGGATACCAGCCCGTAGATTGCAAGCTCAATCATCATGCCGGGCAGATAGGCCATGGGCGGCATGCCCGTCAGCATGCTCGACAAAAAAGGCCCGGCGATACCGCAGATAAGCCCGTACGGCGCGCCGCAGATCAGCCCGCATAGCAATACCGGAATATGCATCGGTAAAAAAATACTCCCCGCATTGGGAATGCCATGGAACAGCATTGGCAAGATCACGCAAAGCGCGGTGCACATTCCCGTCATTACAAGCTTCTTTACGGCTGTCATTTTGTTCACGATAGTTACCCCCTGTTTGCCACGTAATCTCATCCGCTGCGAACGGCGGATGTCGCGTTGGCGTAAAATTTTTAACACGCGTCGATTGTAGCAAGCTTCCATACTCTGTCACAAGCCCTATGGGGGGATGTTTTTTCCCCGCGGTATGTTACAATGAATAAAGAGAGTTTTTTTGATATGAGGGCATCGCATGAACATTTTACGCGGGAAGTATCCTGCCGTCCGCAGGCATCATGACGAACATACGCATTTTGACAGCCCGGAGCGTACCCATTCCCACGGAAAGCACGCGCATACCAATACCAAGGTCGTTCTCGACCGCTTGGCGCGCGCAAGCGGCCATTTAAATTCCGTGCGGACAATGGTGGAAAACGGACGGGACTGTTCTGAGGTCTTGATTCAGCTTACAGCCGTGCGTTCCGCGATCAACGGCATCTGTAAGATAATCTTGAAGGATCATCTCGACCATTGTATTGTGGACGCTGTGGAAACCGGTGATATCAAAACGATTGAAGAACTGAACAAGGCGATTGAGCTTCTGCTCAAGTAGCCCGGCTTTCCTGCATGGTTCAATATTGTGAATGTTCCTCACTATATTTGCCGGTTTTTAAGAGGTATCCTCCGGAAATAAAAGAGGCTGCATTTCCTCTATGGAAAAGCGCCTCTTTATATATAGAATCAAATCAACATTATAAATTTCGGTCCAGTTCCGGCAGAATTCCCCGTATTTCTTCCTGATAAGAAAGCAGATTCTTCTTGATGCGGACAAAATCCAGCGTCAGGAACTCTCCCCTGTGCATCAAAATCCTGCCGTCAACAATCGTCGTTTCCACATTGGAGGGATTCGCGCCGTATACGATGGTGGAGTACGGATCGTAGATGGGCTGCATATTGACGCTGTCCGTTTCAAAAATGACAACATCTGCCTGCTTGCCCGGCTCAAGCGAGCCTGTGATGTCCGCGATGCCCAACGCCTTCGCGCCGTTGATAGTCGCCATGCGCAGCACCTCGCCCGCGGGGTATGCGGCACGGTCCTGCAAGGACAGCTTTTGCAGCTTTGCAACCTGCGGCAGTTGGGTGATGATATCCAATGTATTCCCGCTCATTGCCCCATCGCTGCCCAGGCTTACGACAATGTCTTTTTGCTGCATGCTGCGCACGGGCGCGATTCCCTTGGCGCTTTTTGCATTGGAGCCTGCGTTGTGGGAAATTTTCACACCGCGCTTTGCCAGTATTTCGATATCGGCATCGTTTACGTGTATGGCGTGTGCAATCAGAAAGTGCTCGTCTAAGATGCCGAGGCTGTCCAGCCACGCAACAGGCGTCGTGCCGTATTTTGTACGCCATTCTTCCTGCTCATAATCCATCTCGGATACATGCATAGACATCGTAAGGCCGTTCTCACGCGCAATCCTGTGGCATTCCTGCAGGTGAACCGCATCATTTGTATATGGCGCATGACAATTCACCGCAGGCCTGATGCGAGGATGCGCCTTCCAGTTTGCGATCAGCTCACGCGTATGGGCAATCCCGCCATACGGCTCCTGCGAATCCGGCGCAGGGCGGCACATGACGGTTTCCGATAAAATAGCGCGGATGCCTGCGGCCTCCGCAGCCATTGCAATATCATTTTCAAAATAATAGCTGTCAAAAACGGAGGTCACCCCGCCGCGCAGCAGCTCTAAAAAAGCATAATTTGCACCGGCAACCGCCATTTCACGGTTCATCGTCCGGCTTTCAAGCGGGAACAAATAACGGTTGAGCCTGTCAGGTATATCATCGCCAAGCGTGCGGAATACGATCATTGGCAGGTGCGAATGCGTATTGATAAAGCCGGGCATCACGATTTTCGCGCGGCAGTCCATCACTTGCAGGCCTGTGTGCCCGGGCATCTGGCTTGAAGGCCCTACCGCCTCAATTTTGCCGCCGCGTATGAGCACAAACCCATCCTCAAACATGGTATCTTTTTGATCCATGGTAAGCACAAGCGCATGTTGTAAAAGAAGATCAGACAAAAATAGCTCCCCCTGAATGCAGTCAGCATGCGGGCCGGTCGATACCGGCCCGCGTTGCTGTATTGCGTTTAAAATTCTCGTATGGCCGTAGTTAGGAATTGAGCGTGCGGTTCCACAAATCGACCCATGCGGTAAGCTGTGCGTTTACCACTTTGAAATCCACAACATTGGATTTATCCGCGATTTCAATGCTGGTCAGCTTGGCGGCCACATCCGTAGGCAGTTCCACCTGTGTGTTCACGGTGGACTCAGGGACGTTGATGGCGCCTGCAAGCTGGCTCTCCGCAGAAAGCACATGATCGACAAACAGATAGGCAAGATCCTTCTGATCGGACGTCTTTACGATATTGATCGTATTGAAATTAAGGTAAGCGCCTTCCGCCGGATCAAGGAATACAAGGTTGGAGGTGGTATCGTCGCCCATTGTGTTGTAAGCGAACTCCGCCGCAAGCGCCACCTTAATTTCTCCGGAAGCGAACATGTTCTTTAAGTCAGAAGACTTGGAGTACGTTTTCACGATGTTGGGCTTGAGCGCTTCAAGTGCCTTGAATGCCGCTTCGCCGTTGTCGGTCGCATAGTCTACGCCCGCATATTTTGCAGCGATGGTGACGGTAGCGGGGCCGAATGTCGTTGCGATATCAGGAATTGCGATGGCGTTTGCAAGCTTCGCATCCCACAGGTCCGCAAAAGAGGTGATTTCTACCGCATCCGCATTGTAGATGATGCCCAGGCGGTTCATCGTGGTGGGAGGCCCCTGCTTGCTGTCCTTGAAGACGGAAGCCTTATCCAGCAAATAAGCCGCGTTGGGCACGCGAGAATAATCAAATTCGTCGAACAGGCCTGCGTCAAAGCCATCCTGCGCGTACTGCTGGGCAAGGTAAATCACGTCCACATCGGAGTTCGGGTCGTTCTTGAGCTTGGTGAGACGTTCGGAGTTTGTTC
>JAEYLA010000009.1 GCA_023461495.1 Bacillota bacterium
GTACCCGCCTTCACTTCGCCGGTAAGACCCTTGAACTGGCTGAGGAATTCCTTATCCTTTACGCGCCCGCCAAGCCCCGGAGTCTCCGCAAAGCCTTCCTCGCTGATGGCAACGCCCGCAATCGCGCCGCTGTGCGCAACGCCGACCTGCACCTGGATCTTGCCGCCATAGCCTTCCTTGGACACGAACACAACGCAACCCGCATCGGAACTCCAGATGGCGTCGGCACCCTCGGATGCTGCTTCTTCCTGCTTTGTGGTAGCGCCGGGGAGAATGCCGCCGAACACGAGGTCTTCGGGGCCTTCCTCTTCGCCCAGGCCAAGCACCTCTTCAAGCACGTAGGTGGCAGCCTTGTTGACGCCGGAAACAACGGCGCTGGAGCTGATAGTAGCGCCGGTGATGGCGTTTATGCCTTCATTGAGCGCCACGGGCACCGCAAGGCCTTTGAACTGGTCCGTAAACGCAGGGTAGAGCACCTTTTCACCAAGGCCGGGCGTTTCGTGAAACTTATCGCCACCCACAGAAACGCCGGTAATGTTGCCTTCCATGTCTACGCCAACGAAAATATCAATCGGGCCGCCGTAACCGGTAACGGTAATTCCCGCGACATGGCCGATGGTTTTATTGTCCGCAGCGGCAGCATAACAGTGGGAGACTTCCGCGCCCTCTGCAAGGGGAAGCGCGGTAAAGCCCTGCGCGCCGGGGAATACCCGGAGCATTGCAGCCTTTTGCTCTGCGGCGGCTTTACTTGCCGCCTGGCCGGCGGTAAGCGAATTGACAAGAACCAGAATTCCCCCGGCAACAATGGCGGTCACCAACAGTATCAGCCATGCCGGTATACGTTTCTTCATACGTGTTCTCCCTTCGGTAGTTGCTCCTGTAATATGAAAGCGGCTTGTCGCGGCATATCGCCTGCAACAGAATACGCTTTATAGCTTTGTTTCCCTAGGGCGCAATGCACCCTCCGCTACGGGTTCACTTGCAGGCTTTTTTTTTGCCTTGCTGTCGTGCACCTCAATGCCCTTAATGGCGGTTTTTGCCGCAATACCGGTCAAAAGTCCGGTAACAACGCCTGCGAGCAGCAGGACAGGCAAATACCCTAAAAGTGCGCGGGACTGCACCACAAGACAAGCAGCGAGTATCTGCCCGATGTTGTGGCTGACGCCGCCCGCAATGCTCACGCCTACGATGCTCAGATCCTTGATCTGGCGCAGCAGCAGCATGACCACCAAACTCAAAAGACCGCCCGCAAAGCTGTAGATCATGCCCGAAAGGCCCGCAAACAAAAAGCCGGAAAGCAGCACTTTCATGACCATCAGCAGCGCGGCGCCTTTTGTATCCATTAGGTAAATCGCATAGAGCAACACCGTATTTGCAAGCCCAAGTTTAATGCCGGGCGCGGTCGCCGCAATGGGGATAAAGCGTTCCACCCAGCCGAGCACCAGCGCAACAGCGGTGAGCATGCCAAAGCGGGTGATGGTTTTTGTGTTCATTGTTCTTCTCCAGCTACAAGCTCTACGGATACCTGATTGGGCAGGCAGATGATCCAGCTGCCGAGCACGCGGGATTGATAGTTCCCCAGTGACACCTGGCCCTGCTTGATGCAGTCCTGATTGTCGCAGGTCGCCGCGTGCATGACGGCGCCATCCTCGGTAATATATATTTCATTCACCTTGCCGTCGCCCTGATCTACCACAACCGTCTGCGCCTTGCCAAGGGGAACGCGCTTGTAAACCTCGCTGCCGATATAGATGACGATTTCGCCCTTATCTCCCGCGCTGTTGGGAAGCCATGTGACCAGGAACAATACCAGGGCCACCAGCAACGCTGCACCGATGATAATAAAATCCTTCTTTTTCAAAACGGTATCCTTTGCCATATTTGTACGCGTTCATCCGGACGTCGTGCAACCCGGACAATTGCCTACATGATTATAGCACAGCTTGTGAAAAAAAACACCACTTTGCATGATGTAATTCGTGAGCGGTGTGTAATATTCTCCCGCTCCCGCGGTTAGCGGTATAGCGCTGTGGGAACAATGGAAGCGGAGGTGGGCTTATGCAATCCATATGGGAACAGAGTATTCAATTCAACGCGTTTGAACCGCTCAGGGAAGATATTGAAACGGAGGTTGCCGTCATTGGCGGCGGCATTGCGGGGCTTTTGACCGCATACATGCTCAAGGAGCGGGGGATAGAAGCCGTGGTGCTCGAAGCGGATACCATCTGCTCCGGCCAGACGGGGCGTACCACGGCAAAAATCACGGCGCAGCACGGCCTGATTTATGACAAGCTGACGGGGCGCTTTGGGCGAGAAGGCGCGCTCGAATACGCACGCGCCAACCAGGCGGCGGTGGAAGCGTATGCCGCCCTGGTGGAAAAGCATCAGATTGACTGCGCATTTGAACGCCTGCCCGCCTACGTGTATTCCACGCTGGAAAAAGATGCACTGGAAAAAGAGGCGCAGGCGGCGCAAGACCTTGGCCTGCCCGCAACGTATACGACGGACACGCGTCTGCCGTTTCCTGTGGCGGGCGCAGTGCGCTTTGACAATCAGGCGCAGTTCCATCCGCTTCGGTTCCTGAAGGCGCTTTTGCCGCATATTTCGGTCTATGAGCATACGCCCGTCAAGGAAGTGGAGGGCACCACCATACGGACGGAGCGGGCGAATGTACGTGCGGAGAAACTCATATTTGCCTGCCATTTTCCATTTTTGAATGCGCCGGGCTACTATTTCCTGCGTATGCATCAGGAGCGCTCGTACGTCATCGCACTTGAAGGAGCGCCGCCGCTCCACGGCATGTACATCGGCATGGATACGGATGCGCTTTCCCTGCGTAATTTCGGAGACCTTTTGCTGCTGGGCGGCGGCGGGCACCGTACGGGACACAACCGGGAGGGCGGGAAATATGATGCTCTGCGTGCGGCAAAGGAGCGCTATTATCCCAATAGTATGGAGTTGGCGCATTGGTCCGCACAGGATTGTATGTCGCATGACGGCGTACCCTATATTGGCCGTTTTTCCCATGAGACGCCGGATTGGTATGTGGCGACAGGCTTCGGGAAATGGGGGATGAGCACCTCCATGGTGGCAGCAAAGCTTTTAACGGAGGCCATCGCGGAAAAAACACAGGATGTCTTTGGCATATTCTCCCCAGCCCGTTATATTCCTGTGGCCGCAGCGCCACAATTCCTCAAGGACGGC
>JAEYLA010000010.1 GCA_023461495.1 Bacillota bacterium
ATTCCAGGTTGTTTCCCTCCGTATAGAAGGAATTGACGCCATTCACGGTTACATTGGCATACAGCCTGCCATCCTGTGCACGCCCTCGGCCCGCGGATTCCGTCATGCTAACGCCCGCGATCTCCTGTGGATACCGCGCAAGCAGGTTTTCTACCATCTCATCGGTCAAACGGCTGCTGTCGTCGGGCATTGCGGGCTGCGCCCCAAGCATGCCGCCAAATTGGTTGGAAGCGTCCTCTTTATTTTGCAGGAACACATAGATATTAGTTGCGCCAAGGGAGCCCATGGAGCTTGTAATGGTGCCGCTCAGGCTGTTGCCCACCGTTAAAATAGCGATAACCGAAGCGATGCCAATGATGATGCCAAGCATGGTCAACAGTGCCCGCATTTTGTTTGCCCTGAGGCCTTCGAGCGCAAGGCGGATGTTTTCACCAAGATTCATTCCGTCACCTCCCCTGCACCCTCTCGGTACAAGAGACCATCCTGCATCGTCAGCACCCTTCCCGTTTCCTTTGCAAGGGAGGGATTGTGGGTAATCAGTACGATGGTTTTTCCATGCTCCCGATTGAGCGTATGGAAAAGATTCATCACAAGCCGCCCTGTTTTAGAGTCCAAAGCGCCGGTCGGTTCGTCCGCAAGCAAAATCGCGGGGTCGTTTGCCATCGCGCGCGCAATCGCCACGCGCTGCTTCTGCCCGCCGGAAAGCTCGCTGGGCTGATGATTCATGCGATCGTCCATTTCCACCATCGCAAGCAGTTCCTTTGCGCGCTCATTGCGCTCGCGTGCCGGTATGCCCGCATACAGCATGGGCAGCTCCACATTTTTGAGCGCATTGGTGCGCGGGATCAGATTGAAGTTCTGAAACACAAACCCCACCTTTTTGTTCCGGATGGCCGAAAGCTCGTTGTCCTTCGCCTCTTCGATGATGGTGCCGTCAAGCTCATAGCTGCCCTCCGTTGCCCGGTCCAGCGCGCCGATCAAATTCATCAGCGTGGATTTTCCGGAACCCGAAGCGCCGACAATAGACACAAACTCCCCGCGCTCCACCGTCAGATCAATGCCGTGCAAAATCTCAAGCTCGTTCGGCTGGCCGATATAGAACCGCTTGATGATATTCTGCATGCGGATAATCATTGTTTGCATGCTTCCTCCGCTTAGCCCGCCATGTTCAGGCCCGGCACGGCACTAAAGTCGATCAGGTTGAGTTCCTGATCAAGTTTGCTCAGGTATTTGTCCGGGGAAGTGATTACCGTAACGTCGGGCGCAATGCCTTCGCCGCTGATAATGACGTCAATATCATTCTCCTGCCCCTGCGTCACCTTGACTTCACGGAGCTTATATTTGCCGCTTTCCACCTGCTCCGCTACAAGAACGCACGCTTCCCCGCTTTCGTTTTCAAAAATCGCGTCATAGGGCACCATGATGACTTCCGGCTGCTGTGCCAGAATATAGTTGAGCCGTACACTCATGCCGATGCGAAGGCCCGTATCCTTTGAGAGCACCTCCACCTTTGTTGCAAAGAGCACATCGCCCGTCGTCACCGTTTCCCCGCGCGCGTCCTTCATGGATGTCGGCGCAATGGACGTGATGCGTCCGTCAAACACTTCATCTCCTGTGGCGTCGGATTTGATGGCGACGGGCATGTTGACCTGCACATCGCCTACATCATAGCCTTTTACGGATGTCTTCACCATCAGGCTGTCTGTATCCTCAATTACAAACAACAGCCCTGCGCCCGAAGCGCCGACCGTTGCGTAAACCCCTGTCACGGTGCCGGTAGTGGGCGCTTTTATCCGGGTTTCCTCCAGGTCTTCCTGCATCTGCGCCAAAGACAGCGTCGCACTGTCCATATCCGCGTTAATCTGTGCGGAACTCAGCGCATTTTTGCCGGATTGCAGCTGGGTTTGCGCGCTGAACCTGGCGGATTCCAATTGCTGCTGCGCGGCAACATACGCTTTCTGCGCGCTTTCTACCGCATACCGATATTCGGTAAGCGTATTGTCATAAGAATCGTACTGCGCCTCGATTGCGTCCAGATTGCTCTGCGCTTTCACCAATGCGGCCTGCGCATCCAAATCAGATGGGGAAGCCGTCACCTGCTGGCGCGCCGCGTCGACAGCTCGCTGAGCCTGATCAAGCGCGTAATCTAGATCCGATCCCTTAAAATTATTATAAGTACGAATCGCCTTCTGCCAGTTGTCATAGGTATTCTGCACCGCATTTTCCGCGCTGATAATGGAAGCGTTCAGCCCCGAATCGAGCGCTTCTTTGGTGGCGTTGTAGGAATCCTTTGCGGTCTTTACCTGCTGCGCGGCAGTTTTGGCGGAAATGCCTGTGGCCACTTCCTTTGCCTCTATCTGGTCTTCAAGCGCGCTGCTGTCAAGCTCCGCAAGAAGATCGCCTTCGTTCACAACATCGCCGACCTCCACATGGACCGTACGGACTGGATAGCTTTGTGTGGAATAGACATACTCCGTCGTTGCGCTTTCCACGGTGCCTGTAGCGCCAATTGCGTTTTCAAAATCCTGATAGGAAAGCACAAGCGTATCCGATTTTGCCAAGAGATTTTCCGCTTCCTTCCCCACCCTGGAACAGGTGTAGAAAAGCGCCGCAATGATCAGAACAACCACACCAAGGATGATCCAGCGTTTGATACGTTTCCTATCTTTCTTCGCAACCCGGGGTTTCTTCTCTTTCTTGCGCGTTTCTGCCGCCGCCATGCCTTGATCCTGATTTTTAGACTGTTCCATACTTCTCCTCAAAACTTTATCATTATAAAATCTTATCTATATGACAGCCACACATCGCGGCAATGCTTTGATTATAATGAGGAATCTTGAACAGAATATGAACATCCTGTTCTTTTTCTATCAAGCGCCGCTTTGTTAACTATACCCCTTCTTCCCAAATAGTCAATTGTTCTGCTTGGTAAAAATATTAATGAAAAAGCCTCATTTTCTATTGACAACTGGCAGATAAGGCGCTATCGTTGCTATAACATATTATTCATATATGATTATAGTTTTTTAAAGGAGGGTGCGTATGAGCAACCAGGAGACCAGAAAGTGGCATTTTGAAACCTTGCAACTGCATGCCGGGCAGGAACAGCCGGATAGCGCGACAGATGCGCGCGCGGTACCCATTTACCAAACTTCCTCTTACGTGTTTCCCAGCGCGGCAAGCGCAGAAGCACGTTTTGGCTTGACAGAAGCCGGAAACATCTATACCAGGATCATGAATCCGACATCAAACGTGTTTGAAACACGTATCGCAGCGCTGGAAGGCGGTATCGGCGCGCTTGCCGTAGCCTCGGGCGCTGCTGCCATTACATATGCAATACAGAATATCGCTGCCGCAGGCGATCATATCGTTTCGGAAAAGACAATCTATGGCGGTACCTATAACCTGTTTCTGCATACGCTTCCCAAGTTCGGCATTACCACTACTTTTGTAGAACCTTTGGATCTTGCAGGATATGAGGCGGCCATTCAGCCAAATACCAAGGCTATTTTTGTGGAGAGTTTGGGGAATCCGAACGCAGATGTCATCGATCTGGAGGCGATCGCCGCAATCGCGCACAAGCACAAAATACCCTTGATTATCGACAATACCTTTTCCACACCCTATCTGCTCAAACCAATTGAACACGGTGCTGATATCGTAGTACATTCTGCCACCAAGTTTATCGGCGGGCACGGCACATCGATTGGCGGCGTGATCATTGACAGCGGCAAATTTGATTGGGAAGCTTCCGCCAAATTCCCCGGCCTTACCGAACCCGACCCGAGTTACCACGGCGTAATCTACACCAAAGCGGTGGGCACCGCAGCCTACATTACCAAGGCAAGGGTGACACTCCTGCGCGATACCGGCGCTGCGCTGAGTCCTTTTAACGCATTCCTGTTCCTGCAGGGCCTGGAGACGCTTTCTCTGCGAATTGAACGGCACGTAAGCAATACGCTTAAAGTGATTGATTTCCTCAAAAATCATCCGAATGTAGAGCGTGTGAACCATCCTTCGCTGCCGGATAGCCCTTCCTACGCGCTTTACAATAGGTACTATCCCGATGGGGCAGGCTCCATCTTTACATTTGAGATCAAAGGCGGTGCGAAAGAAGCCAAGGCGTTTATCGACAAACTGGAAATTTTCTCCTTGCTTGCAAACGTTGCGGATGTAAAATCCCTTGTGATCCATCCGGCGAGCACCACCCATTCCCAGTTGACCGGCGAGCAGCTTTTAAGCAGCGGTATCAAACCAAATACCATCCGCCTTTCCATCGGCACAGAGCATATTGACGATATCCTCTATGATATTGGTCAGGCTCTAAACTAGAAGGCAATGCCATATTTCATCAAAAAAATCCAACCGCGTAAACGGTTGGATTTTTTTGCATCCTATCACTTTTTATGTGTCATACCGTAATGACTTTGCCTGCCGTCTGCATGCGGGAAAGAATCTCATACATGTTGCTGACTTTTCCTACGGAGAGCTGATCCGCAATATGATAGAAATTCAGGCATGCACCGCATACCAGCACCTCCACGCCCTTACTGATCAGAGTCTTGATACTTTCAACCACCTGTTCTTCCCCGCCTGCGGGAAGTTTTACGCCGCTGTTCATAAAGAGCACACTTAAAGGCACATCCTCGCTTTCACTCAGCGTGTAAAGGAGCATTTTCACAAGGTTATATCCCAGCTCCGGGTCGCCTTCCCCTACATGGTCTTTTCCGATAAATACCGCGTATCCCGCGCCGGGCGCGCACTGGATACCGGCAGGCATCACAATCTCCTCTGCCTTGCCTTCCCCGGTGATACGCACCGTAAAGCCGCCTTCCGTTTCACCCGTTTGGATATCTTTTTGGTTTGCGTGCGCAAGCCGCGTGAGATTTTGAACGGCAATCGCATTGTCCACCAAAATGGTAAGCTCCGCTTCTCCGGCATCCAGTTCTTTTTTTGCTAAGATGACCGGCTTGGGGCAAAGAAGCCCGCGCGCATCAATTTCTTTTGCCATAAAAACCGCTCCATTTCTATATCAATCGTTTTAGTTTATACCGACTGCTATCCTATTCATACCGCGGCGGCTTCCTGTTGAACCGCTTTATATACCGCAGCTACATACCGTACTAGGGCATACACTGCCAATACAGCCGCGATTACTGTCAGCACAACGGAAACAATATTGAGTACAGGCACCGGCGTGCCCGCCTTGCTATAAAAGCCCGCCAACTGTTTGAAGGCGACACCCGTAATAACAAACGGGAAAGTAAATGCCGCATAACTCGGGTAGAATTTCAGTTTGAGAAATTGCGGCAGTTTCGCAAGTACAATGAGATAAATCAGGCCAGCCAGCACAGAGAGCACCATCAGCCAAGCCTGCGATTTTTCCCCGGCTGACTGCAAATATCCCGCAAGGCAAAGGCTTGTAGGCGCGGCAGAGATGCAGAATAGCGGACGGGCGGGTTCCGGGACTTCTTGATACTTGATATAGCGGTGAAAAACCAGACCTAAAAGAAGCACCAATGAGGCAAAGCCAAAATAGAACAACGCCATCCCAAACGGCTGCATGGCGTATGCAGGCGCTGTCACGCTGCCTACCACAATACCGACATATACAACGTAATAGCTTGCAAATACTTTCTGCAACTGCAGCTTCAATAAAAATGTAACCGTAAAATACACGATCAGCGCCGCGTGGAGCGCAACCGCCAGACACCAGAGCCAGAATGATACCGCGCCGAGAAACGGCTTCGCGTAAACCGTCAGCAGCATCATACCCATGGGGAATGTGGCGCTTACGCTCGCCGTAACGGGATTTTTCATATCCTCTTTCAGGGATGCAGGCAAAACGAGGAACTTTAACACCAGCAAAACGAAAAGCACGAAGGACACTGCACCACAGATGGTACGCAGCCATTCTCCATAGCTTTGCAGCAGGTTTCCCAGCGCCGCAAAACCCAGCATAACGCCCGAAAGCGGCAGCGGAATTGCCAGAAGCAGTTTTTTCATGAATGCCTCCTTATGCCACAATCTCATCAAGATTGGTCAGCGCATACTCCCGGATGATGATCTCCGCCACCTTCTCTGCGACCATGCCCGTAAAGCGGATACACTGTTGTTTATGTTCGCCCTTGCTCATATCAAATTCCTTGGTGAGAACCCGACAACATAGCGAATTCTTGCCGCTCGCTTCCTTAAAATAATCATGCAGCTCTTTTGCGACCGCAAGATTTTTTTCCACCTTCGGATCGCCCTGCACGGTCCGGCCAAAGAACAGCCCCAGCGCCATGACGCCGCCGGACACCGCCCCGCACAAACACTTGCTGCGCCCAATGCCGACAGGAAAACCGGAAGCCATAGCGATGACCTCTTCGGGAATGTCCAACTCAAAATTTGAACGGATAGAACTTATAAGTGCTTCCGAACAAAAAAAGCCGCCACGAAAGAGTTCCTCTGCATCCTTGCCGATTTTTTTGATACTGACTTCCTGTTTGACGTGCATGCTGCTCCTCCTGATTTGTTATAAATATATGATCGTTATATATTCACTAGAATAACGATAGGTATATCATACAATTCCACTGGCGAATATGCAAGATGCACAGCACATTTTCTGCATAAATCGGGGATTCTGCGCAGATGATAACCCCAAAACGGAGGTGCTCTCATGCAGGAAACGCCATCTACCTATCAGAACCCATCCCCGCAGACGCCGGCAGGATTCCCGCCCCAACACCAGAACAAGCAGCCCGGCGCACAGGGAGAAATGACGCCGCTGCCTTCCCCCAACAACCCGACCTATGACGGTTCCAATAAGCTTAAGGATAAAGTCGCGCTCATTACCGGCGGCGACAGCGGCATCGGCCAGGCGGCTGCCATTGCGTTTGCAAAGGAGGGCGCGGACATCGTCATCGTTCATTTGAGCAACGATGCGGACGCGCAGGAAACCAAGCAGAAGGTAGAGCAGGCAGGCCGAAAATGCATGGTCATTGCCGGTGACCTCAAGCAGGAGCAGACAGCAATCGACGCCGTTGCAAAAACCATACAGACGTTTTCACGCCTTGACGTATTGGTCAACAACATCGCCATTCAGTATCCGCAGCAGCGGCTGGAGGACATTACGGCGGAACAGTTGCAGACCACGTTCGCTACCAATATTTTCAGCTACTTCTATATGGCAAAGGCGGCGCTGCCGCATTTGAAAAAGGGCGCTTCCATCGTCAACACGGCCTCCGTTACCGCCTACGCCGGGAATGAGACGCTGCTTGATTACTCTTCCACAAAGGGGGCGATTGTCGCGTTTACGCGCTCTCTTGCGCTTTCTTTAGCAAAGCGCGGCATCAGAGTCAACGGCGTAGCCCCGGGTCCGGTCTGGACGCCGCTCATCCCCGCAAGCTTTGATGCGCAGAAGGTCGCAACATTTGGGCAGGATACCCCGCTTGGCCGCGCGGCACAGCCGTTTGAGCTTGCCCCAACCTATGTGTACCTTGCAACGGATGATTCCGCCTATGTGACCGGCCAGATATTGCATGTCAACGGCGGCAAATTCGTCTGCTCGTGATGCATACGTTGACAGCATTTTCCCCAATACTGCGCCACAATGCCCCGTGTGCTTATTAAGAAAAAAGGATATCATAAAAAACTGTTGCAAAAGCTACTTATATCCGCTATAATTCACACTGCGAAAGAGGAATAAGAGCCTACTTAGCAAAGAATTTTTTGACCATCCTCCGTGCAGCGTAAAGGTGGATTAAGGCCAGACGGACAGCCGGGTCAAAAGCCGAAATTGGCAACTTTGTTGCCTTATTGATCGAGCCATCGGGGTTCGGAATTTATGGGTTGGGCTGAGGTTTCAGCCATGTGCAAGCACTTGCGCAAA
>JAEYLA010000011.1 GCA_023461495.1 Bacillota bacterium
CGAAGCGGGAGCTTTCCCCCTCCAGCCATTCAAAATTGTCCGTAAAGCACCAGTGGTAGTACCGCTCCACCGGCAGGCCGCTGTGGATGAGCGCCTCGAGATGCTCAAACAGATAGCGGCTTCGGAACGCGTCCGTATTGTCGCAGGTGCCGTTCTCCGTAATATAGACGGGCAATTTATAGAGCTTGTAGAGATGGTTTGCACATTCCACAATGCCGGCGGGGTAGATTTCCCAGCCAAGGTCGTTGATGGGCGCGTTCTTCCGTACGCCGTCGCCGATGCCTGTGACCGTGGAGCGCGTGTAATAGTTAAGCCCATGAAAATCGCAATACAGCCCCGGCTTGACGCCCTGCGGGCTGCCAAACAGGAACGCGCCCTTTCCTTCATAAAACAGCCGTTCAAGCGCCGTCTGAAAAAACCACGCCGAAAGCTTTGCGCCCATACTGTGTACGGGGTTATGCTTCTGCTGCGGCGCAAATACGCGCATGTGGTGCGCAAAGCCCACCCGGGTGCGCCCCCCCATGTCCTTGCGGATGCGGTGGATACGTTCGTATGCGCCAATATGGCATTCCGAAAGCGTGCGCATGACCTGCAAGGTCTTGAAAAATGAACGCTCCCCCGGCGGCCATTCCCCGTAGAAATAGCCAAGCGTCGCATATACATTCGGCTCGTTGATGGTGACGTAATCCTCTATGAGGTCGCCTAAGTACGTTACGACGCGCTCTACGAAGCGCAGAAACAGCGCCTTAGCGTCTGCTGCCAGGAACGCGCCCTTTTCTTCAAACCAGAGCGGATTGGTAAAGTGGTGCAATGTCAGCAAAACGTCTATCCCGTAGGAACGGAGCAGCTCGATCTCCCTGCGGTAGCGAAGCAGCGCCTCTTCATCAAAACGGCCTTCTTCCGGCTCAATCCTGCTCCATTCAATGCCCATGCGGTAGATTTGGATGGTACATTCCCGCATCATCGCCGCATCCTCTTCCCAGCGGTCATAATGGCCCGCGGCGCGGGAAGGATCGGACCCGTCCTTGATATGCCCTTGTTTGTACCATGCATACCAGCTGTTGCACGTATCCCCGCCCTCAATCTGTGTGGCGGCGGCCGCTACGCCAAGACGCAGTTGTTCCGGCAAACGGAAGCTTCCCATACCCGTCCCTCCCAAATTCAGTTTTTCGCACTAGATGAAAAAGAAAAAGATGTCCAAACAAGAAAAGTATACCATATGCCCGCTATCTTCCGCCAGTGTGCCCGGGCGGCAGGCATTGAATTTGCAGAAGGGCCCGCTGCGCCTTTGTGCGCCGGGAAAGCCCTCTTTTTTGGTTTGTCCGGTTGCGCATGTTCCCCACGCCGGCGCATAGAATAGTGCATCAGGCTAGGCCTGTTTGAAAGCAAAACCACCGGATGTTTTAATAAAAAACAGAGCGGCCTCCCCTTTGTTCTTAATCAGAATAGGGAATTGTTTTCAAACGGCCCCCAGTAAAAAAGGATGGTGCGCCAATGGCACAAGGTACGCTTGTTGTAGACGTCAGGAGTACAGAACGGCGCCAGCCGATTGCAAACGCCGCCGTTACCGTCACTTCACAGGAGACAGGCTCCGTCTATACGCTCACGACGGATGCCACGGGGCGCACGGCGCGCTTTGTGCTGCCCGCACCCGACCTTGAAGAAAGCTTTTCGCCCGCAACCGCAGCGAATGCCTTTTCCCTGTACACAGTGGAAGCCACCGCCGCAGGCTTTTTGCCTGTGCGCGTAGTGGGCGTGCAGGTGTTCCCTGGCATCGACTCCGTACTGCCCATGCAGCTTGCGCCGGAGCAAACTGCGGCTGCACCTGCGTTCTTTGCACACGCGGTGTTTGCGCAGCCGCAGGAGCAGGAGGAGACCGTTATCGATATACCGCTCCCTGCCGTGCTGCAGCCGGGCCCGAGAAACCCAGTTGGCCCCCCGGACCTTGTACCCCAGCAGAGCGCCGCCGCGGCTCCGCTTCAGCCGTATCTTTCACCGAATATTCCCGTATTCGCCCCTCTTTCAGACAGCGTGGCGGTCGTAGCGCAGCAATCGCGCGTGCTGCCCACCGTCTATATTCCGGAAGCCATCACCGTGCATTTGGGTCCTCCTGGCTCCAATGCGCGCAACGTGACGGTCTCCTTCACGGACTATATCAAAAACGTCGCGAGCAGCGAAATCTTTCCCACCTGGCCGGAAAACGCGCTGCGCGCGAACATCCACGCGCAGGTCGGGTTTGCTTTGAACCGTATATTCACGGAATGGTACCTGAGCCGGGGATACAATTTTCAGATCACCAATTCCACCGCGTATGACCAGGCGTTTGTGGAGGGACGCAATATTTTTTCCAACATCAGCCGCCTTGTGGATGAAATCTTCAACATTTATCCCCGCCGGGAGGGACACCTGGAGCCGCTCTTTTCCGCGTATTGCAACGGCAGCACCACCACCTGCGCCGGGCTTTCCCAATGGGGGACGGTGTCGCTCGCGGAACGCGGCTATACGCCGCTTGAAATGCTGCAGTATTATTACGGGGATGATGTGGAGCTTGCCGCAACCAACGATATCCGCGGCATCGA
>JAEYLA010000012.1 GCA_023461495.1 Bacillota bacterium
CGGGCAGCAGGCCCAAAACGGCTTTTGCCACACCCGCAGCCGCATGCTCCATGAGCACGAGGCCGGGGATGTGGCAATCCTTCATCATTTTGTCTTCCATTGCACGCATCTGCGCGGGGGTAAGCGCCTGACGCATAAGACGCCTCCTTAGATCATAATAACTCCTTCATTGGCCGGTAGCCGCCGGTATGGACGCGGGGCACCCGGTCGCTGATGCTCAATAAAATCTCATAGCTGATGGTATCGGCAAACTGCGCCATTTCGTCCGCATCAAAACAGGCTTCTCCCTGGCAGCCGAGCAGCACCGCCTCATCCCCTACCTTCACGGCGGGAATCCCGGTAACATCCACCATGCACTGATCCATGCAAACAACGCCCACCACAGGCACGCGCGTATTATGGATGACGACATACGCCTTATTGGAAAGGGAGCGCTTGTATCCATCCCCGTAGCCGACCGGGAGTGTCGCGATCATGCGGCGCTCCTGCGCCATATAGTGGCGTCCATAGCTCACGGTATCGCCGGGATCGATCTCCTTGACGTGTGTAATGGCGGTCTTCCATGTGAGCACGGGCTTCAATTCCACATCCTCCCCGCAGCCGGGGCCGGGGTGATACCCGTACATGGCAATGCCCGCACGCACCATATCAAAGCTCAGCTCCGGAACATCCAGCAGCGCCCCGCTGTTGCTCGCATGGAGCATCGGTGAAACACCCATTTCCTTTGCGATGTTGACAAAATCCAAAAACCGCTTCCCCTGCTCCAGGGTAAAGCTCTTATCCGCAATTTCGCTCACGGCAAAATGCGTAAAGAGGCCTTCCAAAAAAATATTGGGGCACTCCAACGCTCTTCTGAGCAGAATTCGGAACGCGCCGATCGTTTTGACACCGATGCGGTTCATGCCCGTATCCGCCTTGATGTGGATACGGCAGACGGTGTTGTGTTTCGCAGCCTCGCGCTGCAGCGCCTCCAAAAGCTCCATGCTGTATACGGATGGAATCAGATTGTAGGCCACCACAAGTTCCGCGGCCTCGGGCAGCATGCCTCCCAATATCAAAATATTGGCGGTGACGCCCGCATCCCTTAGGCGCATCCCTTCCTCCGGGATGGAAACGCCCAAATACTCTACACCCGCATGCTGCGCCGCAAGGGAGGTTTCTACAATTCCATGGCCATAGGCGTTGGCTTTTACCACGGCCATGAATTTCGTATCCTTGCCTACATGTTCGCGCAGGACTTTGATATTGTGGCGCAGCGCGTCCAAATCAACGATGGCATGTGTCGGTCGAAGCATAACGTCCTCCCCGTATTATGCATCCATAAGATGCACGGTCTGCCCGTTGATGATGGTGCGCAGGCAATGGCTGCGGATATCGAGCGGATGCCCATCGTAAATGGTAACGTCCGCATCCTTCCCAACCTCCAGGCTGCCTACCCGCGCGCCAAGGCCCACGATGTTTGCGGCATTGATGGTGATGGAGCGGAGGGCGGTGTCTTCCGGCAGGCCTTCGCGCACGCACAGTGCCGCGCAGACCGGCAGGTGCTGTATGGGAATAACGGGGTGATCCGTCATTAGCGCGAACGGGATGCCCGCCTCATGCATCAGTTTGGGCGCACGGAATGTCATGTTTTTCAACTCTATTTTGGAACGGTCGGAAAACAGCGGCCCAAGGATGATGCCCGCGCCAAGCGCCTCCGTCTGCTCCTTCAATACATCCAATATCAGATGCCCTTCCGTGCAGTGGTCGATGGTCACGCGAAGGTTGAATTCCTTTGCAAGACGCAAGCCCGTCAGGATATCGTCCGCACGGTGGGCGTGCATTTTCAGCTTCAACTCCCCACGCAAAACGGGCAGCAGCGCCTCTATGCCAAGATCGCGGTCGGGCAGCTTGTCCTCATCCTCTTCGCCAAGCTTGAGCTTGCGCTCATATTCCTGCGCCTCAACCATTGCGCCGCGGAAGATCGCCGCAATGGCCATGCGCGTATAAGGCGCTTCCTTTTGCTCCGCATACACGCGCTTGGGATTTTCACCGAAGGCGGCCTTCATGGCGACGGGCTCCTTGATGAGCATCTCCTCCACATACCGGCCATACGTTTTTAATGCCGCAAACTGCCCGCCGATGACATTTGCGCTGCCGGGGCCGGTTACAACGGTGGTCACACCCGCCGCACGCGCCTCCTTAAAGCAGGGGTCAAACGGATTCAAGCCGTCTATCGCGCGCATCTGCGGGGTAACGGGGTCGGAATTTTCATTGCCGTCAGCACCCTCGTCGCCCATGCCGTCCTCCCACATGCCGATATGGCAGTGCGCATCCACAAAGCCGGGCAGCACGTATTGCCCCGTGCAGTCCACAACTTCAGCGCCCTGCGCTTCCACATGCGCTCCAACTGCGGCAATCTTGCCGTCCTTTATTAATACATCGCCCGTAAAGGCGGGACCAGCCATGCTCAGTACAACGCCGTTTTTTAATAAAAGCATTTCATTATATCCTCCCGCATCTATTATTGCGCAATTTGCGCGCCGTTTGCAAGCGTATGCACAAAATCTATACATGTTTTCACCCTCCGATTCAAAATTTCTATTAAGAAATATCCCAGGTAATGCAACGCCGCCTTTCCCTGCGTCCAGCTAAGAATCTTCAAGATATCTGGAAAATACGGGTATTCCGACCTGTTTCAACGGTTTTCTCATTTGCACGCACCTTGTTTTATGATACAATAATAGGCGAAAAATTTGGAATTCTTGGGAGGGGCAATGCGCATTATCGCAGGTTCCGCGCGCGGGAGACAAATCCTTGCCCCGAAGGGACAAGCCACGCGCCCGACACTGGACCGGGTGAAAGAATCGCTCTTTGGAATTCTGCAATTTTCGCTTGCGGGCGCGCGCGTGCTGGACCTTTACGCGGGTTCAGGGAACCTTGGGCTTGAAGCGCTTTCACGCGGGGCAGGCTATGCTGTATTCAACGACCATAGCCGCGACTGCTGCGAGATCATCAAAAAAAATATCGAAACCCTGGGGTTTTCGGACCGGGCGCTCGTACTGCAGGCAGAAGCGCTTTCCGCAATCGATCGGCTTACAGGCGGCACGCCGTTTGATCTGGTGTTTTTAGACCCGCCCTACCGTGCCGGCGCGCATCAGGCTCTAGAAGCGCTGTTTTCCAAGTGCCTTATTGCAGCGCGGGGGCAGGTGATCGTGGAGCATGCTCTAAAAGAGCCGCCCACGCCTGTAGCCGGATTGTTTGCCTGTATGGATACCCGCAAATACGGAGATACAGGGCTGAGTTTTTTTGTGGCTGATTAAGTCAGAAAGGAAGACCCAGATTGCAGATAGGCGTTTACCCCGGCAGCTTTGACCCGCTGACCGAAGGGCACATGGATGTTTTACGGCGCGCCGCATCGCTTATGGATCATGTGGTGGTAGCCGTACTGGTCAATGCGGGGAAGCGTCCGTTTTTTACGCTCGAAGAGCGCCTCTCCTTTATTGACGCCGCCGTTGCCGCAGAAGGCTTGAAGAACGTTTCCTCCGGTTCCTTCGACGGGCTGCTGGTGGACTATTCCCACAGCATCGGCGCGCGGCATATCATCCGCGGACTTCGCGCGGTAATGGATTTTGAATACGAGTTTCAAATCAGCGCGATGAACCGCAGATTGGCGCCCGACCTCGATACGGTATACTTTATGGCGGAACCCGAGCATTCGTATCTCTCTTCAAGCGTTATACGCGAAGTTTGCGCGCTGGGCGGCAATATCGACAATTTGGTACCCACAGTGAACAAGCGCACTATCATAGAAAGGTTGACAAAGCGATGAGCACACAAAATGAGCAATCCTTGCGGATCTTCACCGTACTTTCCCAAATAGAGCAGGTGCTGGAGGGCGCGCCGCGCCAGAAATTTTCTTCCGGCAACCGCCGCATTGTGGATGTGGATGAGCTTTATGATCTCCTTGGGGATCTGAAAGTCACCATACCCGAGGACATCCGCCGCGCAAACAGCGTGCTCATTGAAGCGGATACGCTCCTTGACCACGCCAACCAGGAGGCGGTGGACCTTGTGGAGCAGGCACAGCGCGAGGCGGAAAAAATCCGCCGCCTGGCGGAAGAGGAATTTGAAGCGCGCGTTGCGGAGGACAAGGTGATGCTTGAGGTGCAGCGCCGTGCGGAGCTTCTGCAGCAGCATGCGGAGCGCAACGCCAATGTAGTTTACAACGGCGCAAAGCAGTATGCCGATGAAATCCTCATGGATGTACAGCGCTACTTGGTGGAATACCAAAACATGGTCGCCCAGAACCGCATGGAGCTTGGCGTCGCGCAGGCGGAGCCTATGGAGCCCCCCGTCCTCCAGCAGCCGGCTCCGCAAGCGGCAGCAGCAACCCAGCCCATAAGAAAGCCGGTGGAGCCCCAGGCGCCCGAACTCCCCGAGGCCGAGGAAGAGGATTACGAAGAGGAACAGCCCATCAAAAAGCGTAAGCGCGGCTGGTTTTTCCAACGTGATGATGACGACCTGTTTGACGAAGAGGATGCGCAAGAAGAAGCACCGCTGGATGAAGAGCCCAAGGTCCGCCGCGCAAAGCACAGACGTGAAGAAGACCTTGATTTGGATTTGGATGAATAAGCAAAAAAGGCTGTCCGCACGGGCAGCTTTTTTTATTTGCGATCCTCATATTATTTTGCGCGGATGGCCTCCACAATCGGCGCAATGTGCCTGCGTTGGACAAAGCTGACCGCCTTTTTATAGGTACCGAGTATGCCTTTTTCGTCCTCATCCAGCGTCTTTGGGTCCTTTTTGCGGATGGAAGAAACCAACAAAAACATCATCAAGCGGTCCACAATCCCCATCCGGCTGTAGTCAAGTCCGCCACGAAGCAGGAACAACGGCACGCGCGCAAGCATTTCCGGCGTGAAGTTGCTTCTTTTCACTTCTTCAAGCGCTTTCTCCCGCTGGAGGGTTGCGCCCACCGCAGCAACGATCAGCCGCTTGTTCCGCAGCGTTTCATACTGCTTGCGGATGCGGGAAAAGCCCAACATGCCGCCCGCGTACAGCGCGCCGCAATAGACGATGGTTTCGTAGCCGGAAAGCTGCTCCACCCTGCACGTTCTAAAATCCAGAAGGTCGGCGCCGGTTTCCTCCGCAATCCATTGCGCATAAGTGCGCGTTGTTCCGTACTTTGTCTGGTACGCCACCACAATGTTTGCCATTGTTCCCCTTCATAAAGACGGATATTCTATTGATTATTCTCCAAGCAACGCCGCGCAGAACGCTTCCGCGTCAAACGGCTGCAAATCTTCCATTTTTTCACCTACGCCGACAAAACGTACGGGCAGGTCGAGCGTTTCCTTGACCGCTACGGCCATGCCGCCCTTTGCGGTACCGTCCAGCTTTGTGAGCACCACATCGGTAAGCCCTGTCGCCTCGCCAAATGCCTTTGCCTGCGCGATGGCGTTCTGCCCGGTGGTAGCATCCAGTACCAGCAGCACACGGCAGACGGCGTCCGGCAGTTCCTTTGCAATCACGCGCCGGATTTTTTCAAGTTCGTGCATCAGGTTCTTTTTGTTGTGCAGCCTCCCCGCCGTATCGCAGATGAGAAGATCGCAGCCCCTTGCCTTAAAGGAATGGATGGCGTCAAAGACCACCGCCGCAGGGTCTGCCCCCTCCCCATGCCGCACCATGGGCACATTGGCGCGCTCCGCCCAGATGCCAAGCTGCTCGGCCGCAGCCGCGCGGAACGTATCCGCGGCGGCAAGCAGCGGCTTTCTGCCCTGCTGTTTGTAGTAGGCGGAAAGCTTGCCGATGGAGGTGGTCTTTCCCACGCCGTTCACGCCGACGATCAGCAGCACGCACGGCCCCTGTTCGGGCAGGAACGCTTCCTCCGCGCGCATGTGGGATGCAAGTATGTCTTTTAACGCCTCGCGCGCCTCCGCCGTATGGTGGAGCTTTTGCTCCTTCACGGCGGCCTTTAGCTCATCGAGCAGGCGGCCCGTCAGCTCCGCGCCGACATCGGCCATGATGAGCGCTTCTTCCAGCTCCTCATAAAAGTCGTCATTGATGCTGTCCCGTCCCGAAAAAACGGAAGCTAAAAAGCCGTCCCTTGTCTTGCTTAAGCCCTGCTTGAGGCGCTCAAAGATGCCTATTTTCTGTTCCATAGTCGTCCTTCCTTATATAAAAGACCAGTGATTAGCCCGCTTCCTGGAAACGGGCGGAAACGATTTTTGATACGCCCTTTTCCTCCATGGCGACGCCGTAAAGGGCGTTACAGACCTCCATGCTGCCCTTGCGGTGGGTGATTAAAATAAATTGCGTATCGTCCGAATACTCCCGCAAGTAGTTTGCAAAGCGGGTGACGTTGACTTCATCCAATGAGGATTCGATCTCATCGAGGATGCAGAATACCGTGGGCTTGAGCTTGAGCATGGCGAACAGCAGCGCGATTGCCGTAAGTGCGCGCTCACCGCCCGAAAGCAGGGTTAAAAGCTGCAGCTTCTTGCCCGGCGGCTGCGCGATGATATCGATATCGCAGTTCAATACATCCTTCGGGTCGGCAAGCCGCAGTTCCGCATAGCCGCCGCCAAAGAGCTGCTCAAACACGGTGGTAAAGTTCTGCTGGATGAGCGTGAACTGTTGCAGAAACTGTTTTTCCATTGTCTGCGTCAGCTCCGCAATAAGCGTATTGAGGTCTTCCTCCGCGCGGTTCAAATCCTCGCATTGAGTATAAAGCGTGGTGTAGCGCTCATTGAGGATTTCATAATCCTCCACAGCGTTCACATTGATGCTGCCTAGCGCGCGGATTTCTTTTTTAAGTTCATCGATCCGCACATGCGCCGCAGTAATGCCAACGCCCTCCGTGCGCAACGGCAGGGCCGCTTCGTAGGTCAGCTCATAGTCGGCCATCATGCGCTCCACCATCGCGTCAAGCTCCACTTCCGTGCGACTTTTGGTGAGCTCCTGCTTGTGGCGCTTTTCTTCAAGCTCCCGCAGGCGCTTGTTGAGCTCATCCTTGCGCGCGCGGGTATCTGAAAGTGCCTGCGAACGGCGCAGGCGCTCTTCTTCCATGGCATGCTGCTCTTCTTTTCTCAGTTCCACCGCAGCCTGCTCCTGCGCCACTACGGCGTTGAGCGACTGGAGCTGCCGCTCTAAGGCCGCTTCCTGCTCCAATGTCCTTGCGTGCGCCGTCCGGTGCTCTTCCGTGGCGCGCTGCGTTTCCCGCAGTTCCTGCTCGAGCCGCTTTGTTTCAAGCAGCACCGCGTCCTCTTCTTTTTTGAGCGCCATGCGCCGGACCTTGCGTTCCGTCATGGCGGCAACGGCGGCCTCCTGCCCGGCACGCAGCCGCGTGAGTTCTGCCTGCGAACGCTGCACATCCTCCTGCGTTGCGGCGCTGCCCGCTTCAATGCCCGTCTGGACATTGCTTAAGCTTGCCTGCTCCTTTTCAATATCCAGCAGGTTGTCCCGGATTTGCGCGCATTCGAGCTCCATACGCTCCGCCTTTTGGGCGTTCTGCCGCAGATCACGCTCAATCAGTTCCAGCTTCTCCTTATGGCGGGCGCTGTCGATCTCCTGCGCGTGCAGCGCTGCCTCCGCCTGTTGTAGCATCCGTTTGATTTCCTCTACGCTCTCATCGGCCTCTATGCGCTTTTGCGCCTGCGCCTTGATGGCGGCTTCCGCCTCGCGGATGCTACGCTCAAGCTCCTTTAATTCTCGTTCGCGCCCCAGGAGGCTAAACTCCCGCTTCTGTACGCTGCCGCCCGTCATAGAGCCGCCGGGGTTGATAATATCTCCCTGCAGCGTCGCAATGCGGAACGCCGAATTCGCGCGTTTGTTGATGGCAATACCGACGTTAAGGTCTTCTACAATCACCGTCCGGCCCAGAAGGTTTTCCACAACGCTGCGGTAGCGCTCCTCAAACCCCACAAGCTCGGACGCAATGCCGATACAACCCGGCATATGCAATGCCTGCCGTTCTTCCGCGGTCAAGAGCCTTGCACGCATGGCGGAAACGGGCAGCAGCGTCGCCCTGCCGTACTGGCGGGCGCGCAGATGGTCAATCACGCGCTTTGCATCCTCCGGCGTGGGGGTGACGATGTTCTGTAGCGACGAGCCCAGCGCCATTTCAAGCGCGGTCTCGTATTGCTGCGGCACGGAGATCAGTTCCGCCACCACGCCGAGCACGCTGCGCCTGAGCGCGATGTCCCGCTCGCAATCCTTCAATACATTGCGCACGCTCGCATAATAGCCTTCATGGGCGCGCGCCATTTCTTCAAGCACATTGGAACGCGAGCGCATGGCGTTGCAGCCCTGCTCGAGCTCGTGAAGCTTATTTTGGGCAGCCTTACTTTCTTCCTGCGCCCGTTTTAAGCCGCCGTTGAGCCGTTCCTGCTCCGAAAGAAACGCACGTTTTTGTTCCTGCTGCGCATCCCATTCCGTTTTCGCTTCCAGCAGCTCCCGTGTAAGTCCATCGCGCTCGGCGCTGTTCGCCTGCTGATCCCCTAAAATAGCATTCAGGCGCTGGTTGAGTGCGGACGTCATGGCCTCCATCCTTGAAAGCTGGCTCTTTGCGTCCGAGAGACGGTTTAAAGAATCGATAATGCTGTTTTTCTGGGCGTTGAGCGTTTCTTCCTGACGTTCGACCGCCTGCTGCAGGCGCAGCAATTCCACATCCGACTGTGCAATTTCATCATCGAGCGCCTGGAGCATATCGCGGCCTGCGGTGTCGTCTGTTTTCAAGCGTTCCAGCTGCAACAGCCTGTCCTCCCTGCGGCGCTCGTTTTCCGCAACGGAAGCAAGGAGGCGTTCACGCTCCTTTTCCAGATGCTCCTTGCGCTCATTGAACACACCCACTTCGCCGATGTGCGCTTCCATGGCGGACATCAGGGTAATGAGCGCGTTCTGCGCAGCGCTTGCCGTCTGCTCGATCGCGCGCAGCGCTTCCTCTTGTGCCACGGTATCCGAAGAAAGCGTGCGCTCGGATTCATAAAGAAGCTCGCTCTCTTCCTGCATCTGTATTAGCGCACAGCCTGCGGATTGCAGGCGCTCCTGCATACGCTCATATTGATGGATGAACACATTGACTTCGAGCGCCTTCAATTCATCGCGCAGCTTCAGATACGCACGCGCTTTTTCCGCCTGCTCCTGAAGCGGTTCCCGCTGGGTCTGGAGCTCCATGAGAATATCTTCCAGACGTTCAAGATTCTTGCGCGTGTTTTCAAGCTTTCTGACCGCCTCTTCCTTGCGTACGCGGTAGCGCATAACGCCCGCCGCTTCTTCCAAAGCAGCGCGGCGGTCGCCGGATTTGTTGGAGAGAATCTCTTCTACTTTGCCCTGCCCGATGATGGAATACCCTTCCTTGCCGATGCCCGTATCACGGAAGAGCTCGTTGATATCCTTTAAACGGCAATTGTTGCGGTTGATGGCATATTCGCTTTCCCCCGAGCGGTACACGCGGCGGGTAACGGTCACTTCGTTAAAATCGATCGGCAGCAGTGCATCGGAATTGTCAAACGTCAGCGCAACCTCGCAAAACGCCTGCGCCTTTCTTTCCTGGGTGCCGTTGAATATGACATCCTCCATCTTGCTGCCGCGCAAAGCCTTCGCGCTCTGCTCGCCCAACACCCAGCGTACGGCGTCCGCAATGTTGCTTTTGCCGCTGCCGTTGGGCCCGATGACCGCGGTGATGCCCGGATCAAACTGCAATTCTGTTTTGCGTGCAAAGGACTTGAAGCCTTGTAACTCCAGCCGGACTAAACGCAATGCCTGTACACTCCCTCTGTCTAAACGGCGAAAAAAGCATCCGCCGCAGTTTTGGATTTTAATTCCCCTTTGCGCCGGCCTGCTTTTCATCCGTGCGCAGCAGCTTTAGCGCGGCCTTTGCGGCGCGCTGGCCGGCTTCCTGCTTGGAGTTGCCCACGCCCTCCCCCACCAGCCGCTCGTTGAGGGAGACGCGGATGCGGAATTCCTTCTTGTGATCCGGCCCTGTTGCCGAAACCAGCCGGTAGCCAAGGCTCCCCAGGTGTTTTTTCTGCACAAACTCCTGCAGGCTTGTCTTATGATCCTTGCCGGGGCCGCCATCCACCGCCTGTGAGAGCGCCTGCTCCGCAAAACGTAGGACAAACGTCCTTGCTTCCTCTATACCGCCATCCAGATAAATGGCGCCGATGAGCGCTTCGAGCGCATCGGATAAAATGGAAGGCTTCGCCCTTCCACCCGTATTCTCTTCTCCATGCCCCAGTAGGAGATACTCCTGCAGGGAAAAATACGTGCGCGCCGCCTGGTCAAGCGCCGTTTCGCATACTATGGAAGCGCGCGCGCGCGTCATCGCGCCCTCGCTCCACTGCGGATAGCGCCCGAAAAGCTGCTCACTGATGCACAGCTCCAATACGGCGTCTCCCAGATATTCCAGCCGCTCGTTATGTACTTTCCCTTTTCCGTCACCCTTGACAAAGGATGTATGGGTCAGCGCCGCGTCCAGCAGCGTGATATCCGAAAATGTGTAACCGATACGCTCCTGCAGCGCCAAAAGCTGTTGGTGCCGTGCAGACATTTGCCTTAAAGCCCCCTGTTCAAACGAATGCCCGCACCAGGAGTGATGCGGGCCGCCGGTTTTTGCTATCTTCGCTTAGTGCTTTTCGAGATATTCCACAATGTCGCCCACCGTACGGACCTTCGGCAGCTCTTCGTCCGGTATCTCAATATCGAACTCCTGCTCCAGATCCATGATCAGCTCCACAACATCGAGGCTATCCGCCTTCAGGTCGTCTACCAGTTTTGAATCCATGGTGATGCCGGCGGCATCCACATCCAATTGCTTTGCAATGATTTCACGAACCTTATCGAATTTCATGCAAATACTCCTCCCAGAACGTTTAATGGAAAATAATATAATAGTAGATATTCCAAGTTTCAGTTTAGGCCACAAGGCCGCTTCTGTCAATGCCGAATCCTTGCGTCAGCCGCGTGCAACAGCACGTATCAGTCCATTTCAGAATAAATTTACAACTTGGCAATGCTGCCTCAGCGGCTGTTTGAAACCATAAAAAGCCTAGTCTTCAAACTCCATGCCGGCAACAGCATCCGCAATGGCTTCCGTCACATTGCCCTTTAAATACGCGCTGGCCTGCCGGATCGCCGCGGCGAACGCCTTGGCGTTGGAGCTGCCGTGCGCCTTAATGATACCGCCGTTGATGCCTAGAAGCGGTGCGCCGCCATACTCCGTATAGTCCATACGGGCCTTGAGGCGTTTCAATGCCTTTTTTGCGAAAAGCGCGCCAAGCTTGGAGCGGGTATCTCCAAGAAGCTCGTCCTTCAACATTTTTGACATGAGCGACGCGATGCCCTCCGTATTTTTCAATACCAGGTTGCCTGCAAATCCATCGCAGACCACCACGTCAAAGTCGCCGGAAACCACATCCCTGCCTTCGCAGTTGCCCACAAAGTTGACGGGCGTCTTTTCAAGCAGCGGATAGGCGGCCTTTGTGAGCTCATTTCCCTTTTCCGCCTCCGTACCGTTGTTCAGTAAGCCTACGCGCGGGTTTTCGACACCCATGACGTTCTTCATATAATGCGCGCCCATCAGCGCGAACTGTTGCAAATAAGACGGCTTGCAGTCTACATTCGCGCCGCAGTCAATGAGCAGGACGCATCCGTCCCTGGTCGGCAATATAGGCGCTAACGCCGGACGTTTGACGCCCTTTAGACGCCGTACGATGAGTGTTGCGCCTGTCAGCAGCGCGCCTGTACTGCCGGCGGAAACCATGGCGCCCGCTTCCCCATTTGCCACACAGCGCAATGTCTGCACAAGCGAAGACTCCGTCTTCTTCTTGATGGCCACCGTCGGCTGCTCGTGGCTGGAGATATAGTCCGGCGCATGCCGTACGGCAATGCGGGATGCGTCATGCGCGTGTTCGGATAAATACGCCTGGATCACATCCTCCTTGCCCACCAGGATCAATGCTATTTCAGGCTGCTGCTTAAGCGCAAGCATGCACCCGTCGAGCACCGCCTGCGGCGCGTTGTCGCCTCCAAATACATCCACAGCAATTTTCATGCGTAACTCTCCCCCATATTCTCTCATGCTCACTTCTTCCGGGTTCCCCTCCCGTCAGAAAGGCCGCCTTATTAAACGACAAAAAGACAGAAAACAACTGTCTCTGCCTTTTTTTCGTCAGGCGCTTGCTTGTAAGAACGCCATCTCCCAAGCGGCCAACGCAACAACGGGCAATCCCGCCCACGCGCCGCCGAATCTGCCGATTTTGTATCGCGCGCCAAGCTGCGCTTTCGGCATAAGCATGGCGTTAAGCCTGGGTCTTCTTATCCGCATCCAGATTGATGACCTGCTTGCCATCGTAAAAGCCGCAGTGCTTGCATACCCTGTGTGCGAGCTTAAGCTTGTGGCACTGGGGGCATGCCGCAATACCGGGCATGGACAGCTTCCAGTGGCTGGACCTGCGGGAATCCCGCCTGGCCTTAGAAGTTTTTCTCTTAGGGACCGCCATGATTACACCTCCTTACCATCGTCAAACAGTGAACCGAGCGCTGCGAGCGGCGAGGGATCTTCCTCCTCATGCACGCTGTTGCAGGCACACTGCGCCGTATTCAAATTGCATCCGCAGACGGGGCACAAGCCTCTGCAATCCGCGCTGCATACGCCTGAAATCGGAATATGCAAAAACAGATTGTCCATCACCATCGGCGCAAGATCCAATGTCTCGCCCACGAAAGCATAGCTTTCCTCGTCTTCCCCGGACGCGCCCTTTACAAAACGTTCCTGCAGAGGAATGCTGAGCGTTTCCGCAAAAGGCTCGTCACAGCGGGCGCATCTGGAGGAGAGTTTTGCCTGTAATGTTCCATTGACAACGATTGCCTCGCCATCAAAGGAATACTGGAAGCTGATTTCTACCGGCTCCGGAAACAAAATCGTGTTGCCGCCGAATTCCTGCGGTGCAACAGTCTCGCTCCGCGTCTGCATAAAAATCTCGCCCGGCTGTTTTAATGCCGCCGCGATTGAAAGCTCCATAGGCCTTTCCTCCAAAGTCAACCATCGTTTATTTTATCGATTGCCGCGAGGTTTGTCAACTTAAAACTTAGGGCGCGGCAATGGGATTTTTAAAAGCCGGACACTTATAAAAAAGCGGCGGTTATTCCACATTTTTTGCCTGGCCCATCTCCTGCTTTTCCTTTGCATCCAAAAGATGCCGTTTCTGAAACACATTCTTCTGCGCGTAGTGCACGAGCGCAATGATGCCCAGTACCATCGCAATGGAAAGCAGCACGATGTTCCAATAGGAAATCCACGGCCAGAAGCGCTTGAGCAGCGTCGCTACGACGCCCGCGTTAAAGAACCCTGTCGCAAATTTTCCAAACCAATCCGCATAAACGACGATCTCCTTTTTCCAAAGCAGCGCGCCGCCAATGATCATAATCAGCTCTTTTGCCACAACGACAGCCACCAGCCATACGGGCACCCAGCCCCTGGTACAAAAACACACGAGCGCGGTAATGAGCATGAGCTTGTCCGCCAAAGGGTCAAGCACCTTTCCCACATTCGTAATCCAGTTGTTATGGCGCGCCAAATATCCGTCCAGCGTATCCGTTAGCACCGCGAGCACATAGGTGGACAATGCCGCGATGTATCTGCCATTCTGAAAGAAATAAGCAAACACGCCCACCATTCCGATGCGCAGCCCGGAGAGTATATTCGGGATATGCCTCATGTAGTTTACCTGCTCCATTCTGCCTTATCCTAAAATTGCCTTCCTGCATAGTATACCGCAATCCGACCAAAACAGCCATATGATTTCCGGTGCGCAGAATGAAGAATTCCTTAAATGATCATTAAAAAACGCAGCAAGGCGGGGAAAACCCCGCCTTGCTGATGACAACGATGCACGTTATGCCGTAAGGTCTTCTACATAGAGAACCGTGATCCCCTCCGGCGCTTTTGCCGGGGCAGGCGCTGCCGCAGCCGGAGCGGGCGCGGGCACCGGGGCAGGTGCCGCCACGGGCGCTGCGCCGGACTTTGCGGCCTTGCGTGCCTCAAAGAACTTCATGGCAACCTGCGGGAAGAGCGCATAGCTCAATACATCCTCTTCCTGTTCCATAATATCCTTGATTTCCTCGCGGTAGCTGTCAAGCTCGGGCTTCAAAAGATCCGCCGGACGGCAGGTGATGACTTCCTCATCGCCAATTGCCTTACGGCGTACTTCTTCATTGACCTTGCCGGGCAGCATGCCGTATTCGCCGTGCAGGAGGGCCTTAGACTCCTTGGAGAACGTTCTGTAGCGTTCGCCGGAAATAACATTGAGCACCGCCTGAGAGCCGACGATCTGGCTCGTAGGCGTGACGAGCGGCGGATAGCCGAAGTCTTCACGCACGCGGGGAATCTCTTCAAGCACCTGATAATACTTGTCTTCCGCATTCGCCTGCTTGAGCTGGGAAATGAGGTTAGAAAGCATGCCGCCGGGCACCTGATAAAGAAGCGTATTGACGTCGACACTCAATACCTTGGGATCAAGGTTGCCTTCCTTTTTAAGCTTCTCTGCAACGCCCCTGAAGTGGGTGGCGGCTTTTGCAAGCTTGTTGAGGTCAATGCCCGTATCGTATTCCGTACCCCTGAGCGTCGCCACAAGGGGTTCCGTCGCGGGCTGGGCGGTACCGTTGCCCATGGGAGAAAGCGCGCAGTCCACAATATCGACACCCGCCTGGATCGCCATGAGGTAGGTCATGTCGCCCGTACCGGTGGTGTTGTGGGTATGCAGGTGGATGGGAACATCCACCTCCGCCTTCAGCCGCTTGACAAGGGAATACGCGTCATAGGGCAACAGAAGGTTCGCCATGTCCTTGATGCAGATGACGTCAGCGCCCATCTGCACAAGTTCTTTCGCCAGCTTCACAAAATAATCCTCGTTGTGAACGGGACTGATGGTGTAACTGATGGCGGGTTCGCAGATGCCGCCGTACTTTTTCGTGTACTTGATGGCGGCCTCAAGATTCCTCGTATCGTTGAGCGCGTCGAAAATACGCACCACGTCGATGCCGTTTTCAATCGCCTTACGGCAGAATTGCTCCACCACATCGTCCGCATAATGCTTGTAGCCAAGGATATTCTGGCCGCGGAAGAGCATCTGCAGCTTGGTGTTGGGGAGCGCTTTCTTGAGTTTCCGGAGCCGTTCCCACGGATCCTCGTTGAGGAAGCGCAGGCAGCTGTCAAACGTGGCGCCGCCCCAGCACTCCAAAGACCAATACCCTACGCTGTCGAGTATTTCACACGCGGGAAGCATATCTTCCACACGCATGCGGGTAGCAGCCTGCGACTGGTGCGCGTCACGCAATATCGTATCCGTGATGAATACCTTTTTTGCCAATTGTATGTCCTCCTTTCACATTGTTCTGCGGGACATTTTGCCCCAGCAGCCTTACTGCGCCGTTAGAAAACAGGCGCGTCTATTTCATGGATAACCGTTTTTTAGCCGATGACGCAGAGCGGCTCACCGGTGTTGACGGCCTGTCCACCGGCAACGTTGACCGCCACGACAACGCCTTCCGCGGGCGCGACGATTTCATTTTCCATCTTCATGGCTTCAAGCACCATGAGTACCTGATTCCGCTTAACGGCATCACCGGGCTTTACGCTCACGGAAAGAATGGTGCCGGGCATGGGTGCGGAGACGCTGGTCTGTCCGGCCGCGGCCGCTACGGGCTTGGGCGCGGGCGCTGCTGCCGCAGGCGCGGGGGCCGCTGCGGGAGCCGCAACAAAGCTGGACGCGGCAACGGGGGCCGCAGGCGCCGCTGCGCCGGAAATCTCCTCTACCATAACCTCATAGGAAGCACCGTTCACATTTACAAGAAACTTACGCATCTTTTTTCCTCCTGTTTCACTTTTGGCTGGTTTTATTGACATATGTATAAGACGTTTATAATACCCTGCGCATGGAATGGATTCGAAGACCGCTAGGCTCTGTTCCCATAGCCTGTGCAATTGCGCCTGCAATTGCGGCCACAAACTCGCCCCGGCCTGCAGAACGTCCCTCTACAGGGCGGATGGAATGGATCCGAAGGCCATTTGGCTCTGTTCCCATCTGCATCGCGATCGCCGCGGAAACTGCCGCGACAAACTCGCCCCGCCCCGGGCTTTTGCCATCCACACGCCGGATGGAATGAATCCGAAGGCCGCCAGGCTCCGTTCCCATATGCGTGGCGATGGCGGAGGCGATTGCCGCAACAAACTGCGGCCTGTTTGCAATCGTTTCAGGTACGGATGCGGGCGCCGCTACTGCTGGAGCCATTGGCTCTGCTTCCGCCTTTTTCGCAAATAAGCCGCGAAACCAACTTTTAATTCCCAATGCTTTCACCTCCTGTTAAAAGATTTTCTTATGACAATG
>JAEYLA010000013.1 GCA_023461495.1 Bacillota bacterium
TTTGGCGAGCTGTTTTTCTGATACATGGCCTTCCGTATGCCTCTTTACGATTCGAAGCTTTTCTGCAAAACTCCATTTCCTAAACTTCTGTCCTTTGCTTGCCATTTCCTCACCCCCCATATGAAAAGTAGACATCATCTTTTTGATAATGTCTACTTTCATGTTACAGGTTCAACCCATACCAGGGTGCGTTGCTTTTGATTGCTGTTATTGGGATACCATCCTCTTATTCTTCTGCCGGCAAAACAAAATCTTCTGTGACGATCTCTTCATCTTCCGGGGCTGGTTCGACGGGTGCCACGATGAATTGGGATTGATACGCCTCTTCGGGAAGTCCCGCCAGCAAAGCGGGCAGGTTGATGATGATGCCATCCATGTTCTGCGGCAGGCGTAGTGTTATGGTGGTGAGCTCTTCATCGCCGCCCTTTTCCTGCGTGATTTCAAGCCTCATTGTGAAGTTGGGGCCGATGCAGGTTGCCATGCCTCTCTCTTTGTCGTAGAGCTTCGCCACCTGTTCACCCTTGACAAATGCCACAACCTTGTAGGGCGTGGTATAGGTCTGCCCGTTGTATTCGATGGACTTGTTATCGAGATATACGGTATGCCCTCTGCCGATAATGAACATGGCGGCCGCGATGAGGAGAAGAATCGCTATCGCGCCTGCCCGAAACAGGAGTTTGCGTGTTGCGCTCATTTTTTACCCTCCTCCAGCTGCGCCAATTTAAGCTGTCGGCCGACGTCGCCCTTGGCCCTGCGCTTTTTCGTTTCATACATGACAAGAGCCACCGTGATGACGCCATAGGAGATGAATACGCGGAAGTATTCACCGATCATGGAATCCCCTGTGATCTTCGCGCCCGCCGACGGTGCCACAATAAACATCACATGGAACAGGATAACGCCGAGGAACACATTGCCGATGGAGGCCTTGTCAACAGACGCGCCTCCGACGAGCAGCGCCGCAATACAGAACATGCCGATCTGCGAATGAGAATTGTAGGTTGACAGGTTGCCCATGTTCTGCAGGTAAAGGATCATGCCCAAACCGGCAACTACTGTGGACATGACGATGGAGATGATTCGCGTTTTCTCCACATTGATGCCTGCATCGCGGGCGACATCCATATCCTGACCGACTGCCCGCATATCCTGGCCCAGCTTGGTCTTTTTGAACCATACGATAAACAGGCACAATAGACCGATGATAATGAAGGTAAGCACCGGTATTTTAGCGCCAAAGATATTGACAGAGAGTAGGTTATCCACAGATTGCCGCATATTCAGAAGGCTGACGGTGTTTCGGATACCGTAGCCTCTGGGCAGTTTGATGGCGGAATGGATGATCGGAATGATCGGACCCATCATGTAAAGGACGACCAGCTGGTAGATACCGTTCATAAAGAAACTGATGATATAGCTGGTGATCATTTCCCGTCCCTTGGCCCGGTTGAGGAACGTTCCGCAAAGAAGGCCGAGGCCGATGGAGATCGGAATCGAGATGATCATGGCTAAGATCACGCCCGGAATCCCCCATATCTGCCAGTCGGCAACCAGTATCAGCCCGATCTCACCGGCCATAGCGCCGAGCGTCATACCGAAGTTGAGCCCCATGCCTGCCATGATGGGGATTAACAGGCTGAGAATCAGGAAAATATTTCTTCCCATTCTGGTAATGATCTCGTCCAGAAGATAGCCCGGGGAAAAACCGGAGATTGGGATGAATATGGCGCATATCAGCACAAACATCATCGGCACGGTGTTATTGCGCGCAAATCCGCCGAGCGTTTTGCCGATATTGATTTTTTGTCCGTTCTTTTTACTCATCTTGACCTCTCCATCTTTCTGGTCAGAGCGTAGAGAATCATACCTTGGGAAACGACGATCCTGATAACTTCGCTCATGTCCATACGAATCATGGAATTCATTACTGTCGGCGTCATTGTCACGATGCCCTGGAACAGGAACGTTCCGAGGATGACGTTTGCGATGGATGCCTTATTGACCGAAGCGCCGCCGATGAGTATCGCCGATACCGCGGGAAGCGCCATAGTGAACGGTGCCATGTACAGCTGAATGAATCCAAATCCCTGTTGATACACCAGAATGCCGATTGCCGCAAGCCAGGTGGACATCACGACCGAGAGCATTCTCGTCTTGTTTATATTGATTCCGGCCGCCTTGGCAAAGGATGGGTTTGAACCGACTGCCGTCATAGCGGTGCCGGTCTTGGTGTGCAGGAATGCCCACATCGCAAGCGCAAGTACAGCAAAGAGCAGTATCGAGCCCGTGGGGATCGACAGCTTTCCAATGTGGATCTGCAGGAAGTTGGCCAAGACCTTGTCATAAAAGCCTTCCACTGAGATCGTGGTGCGGAGCCCGTTGCCGGACAGTCCCCAAACCATGGTGGGGCTGCGATACGGCAGCAGGAGCCACATCATACACATGAAGGATACGGAGGAAAAGCCGACGTACGTGGCGATCATCATTTCGCCGCCCTTGATCTTGTTGAGCAGCCATCCGTAGCCTGTGCCAAATAGCAATGCAAAAGGCGTTGCGATAACGATGGCCATCACAAAGCTCATGGCACCCGTAAAGCCAAGCTCAATGGACAGCGTAGCGCCGAGAAGCCCCGAAATGATGCCAAGCGGAAGACCAAAGTTCAATCCGCAGCCGGAATGGACCATCGGCACCATAGCCAATACGAGAATCGCATTCCAGCTGAACCGGTTGATCGTATTCGTCAGCTGCGTAGAAATATCCGCCCCGACGAACGGCGCTGCGATAAAGAGCAGCAAGAGGAATCCCGCAATGATCAATCTCGGCAATCCAAAGCTGTGTATAAATTCGCTGATTTTATTCGTTTTTGTCTGTTCCAATGCATCAGTACCTGTTTTGCCCATGCTGTCCCCCTTACTTTACCTGACTCAACATCAGCATACCGAAATCTTCCGACGAATCGGTTGACGGCAGGATGCCGGCGATTTTGCCGCCAGAGATGATAGCGATCCTGTCGCAGGTCTGCCTGAGCTCCTCAAGCTCCGAGGAAACCATAACGACCGTAATCCCGCTTTCCCTGTTCAGCTTCTTAAGCGCATTCAGGACAAGGGATTTGGCGCCTACATCGATCCCTCTCGTGGGTTCGGACACGAAAAGGAACTTGGGTTCTAGGGCAAATGCCTTGGCGAGACATATCTTTTGCTGATTGCCGCCGGAAAGTTCTTTGGCCTTCTGCAAAGGACCGATACATTTGATCATAAGTTCGTCGATGTATTTCTGCGTTACTTTGCGTATCGCTTTTTCATCTCTCCACTTGATCAAACCGCCCAAATAGTTCTTAAGGAATTTATTTTGTATCTGCATGGCCGGGAACGCGATGTTCCACTCCAAAGTCTCGTCAAGCAGCAGACCGACGCCTCTTCTATCTTCAGAAACAAAAGCGAGCGAAGCATCCAGGCACTTTCTCGGATTGTTCAGCTCGAGCGCCTGCCCATCAAACTCCACCGTTCCGCCGGCATCATAAAGCCCCATAATGCCGTTGGGGATGCCGAGCTTGCCCTGCCCTGCAAGGCCGCCGATCCCAAGGATCTCGCCTTCTTTGATATCGAGGTTGACGTTGCGTACCGTCTCACCGGGCATGTCCACCCAAAGCTTACGAATGGACATGATGACCTTGGCAGCAGGATCAATCCTTACGTCTGCTGTGGAGGCAGTACTGACGCTTCTGCCCACCATCCATTTTGAGATTTCGGCGACATTGGTTTCTTTTGCGGGGATATCTTTGACCACATAACCGTCACGCATGGTCACAACCTTATCGCATACCGCCAGAATCTCATGCAATCTGTGCGTAATAAAGATCACGGCGATGCCGCTTGCGGCCATACCTCGTATGGAGCTAAGCAGCGCCTCCGCCTCTTTTTCTGTGAGCACGGCGGTCGGCTCATCAAGAATGAGCAGCTTGAGTTGATCCTTGCTGAGCTCTCTTGCGATCTCCGTAAACTGCTTATGTCCGACCGGCATATCGCTGATGACCATATTCGGATCGATGCTGACGCCCATTTTTTCAATGGCCCGTTCGGCTCGTCCGGTCATCTCGTTGTAATCAAGGGTATTGAGCCGTTCTCCAAAAATCTCTGAAATAATATTTTTCTTCTTTGGTTCCCGGTTGAGCAGGATGTTTTCCGTGGTCGTAAATCCAGGGATCAGGGAGAATTCCTGATGAACCATGCCGATACCCGCCGCAAGCGCGTCAAAGGGCGTGGAGAATTCGTTCTTCTCGCCATTGATGAGAATATCGCCTTCGTAACCTCCGGTTTCCCTGATAACATCCATGCCGAAGAGAATCTTCATCAAGGTACTTTTGCCGGCTCCGTTTTCACCAACAAGACCAATGACCTCACCTTTGTTCAGCGTGAGGTTGATGTCGGTTAAGACCTGATTGCCAAAGAAGTCCTTTTTAATATTTCGCATCTCCAGTAATGGAGGATTGTTATTTACCATAGCCACACCCCAACATAAAACAAGATAGAAACAAAGAGGAGGGAGGATTGAGACCTCCCCCCTGATTTACAAGGAACCGTTTGCGTAAGCGAATTACTTGATGGTGAAGTACTTCTCGGGAACCTCAACCTGGGCGGAACCCATGAAGCGGCCGGGATTACCCATGATGTAGGTATCCTGATAGACAAGGAAGGTGTTGTCGGACTTGACGCCCGTTTCAGCGTTGGTATAGCTGGAGCCGTTCCACTCCGCGTTCGGGGAGAATACCTGGTAAGCCTTTGCGACATCGTCGATATCGAGAAGCTCGCTCTCGCCATTGAGGACGTTCATAGCGTGCTGCGCAAGGCCTGCGGAGACGGTGTAGCCGTAGGAATATGCCCACGTACCGAATTTGCCCGCGCCGCCCTTTTCAACGACAGCGGCTTCAACCTTGGCAAGGATCTTCTCAAAGTCACCCGCTTCTGCGGTCAAGTCAAGACCCAGCGCGCCGGGATAACCCATGAGAGGGGAGGGCAGGTCGGCTTCGATGAAGAATCCGCCGTACGCAAGGAGCTGCTTGAGCAGCGGCTCGGTGTGTGCATCGTTGGTGCAGAAGTAAGCGGCGTTCTTGCCATACTTCTCAACCCATTCGGGGACTTTCTCAAGAACATATGCCTGAGCGCCGGGAATACCGACATCGGAGGTCGGGTCGGGCGCGGTCTCGAGGACGAACTGCATGCCGAACTCTTCGCAGGCAGCCTTCATGATGGCAACACGGCGGCTCATCGTTTCATAAGCCATGTGCCGCGGGAAGGAGATATGCACGAAGGTGTCGCAGCCCAGCTCATGGGCGGTACGGATGATCAGATAGCCGCGCGCAACGAAGTCGTTGTTGCAGACCAGGTCTGCCGCGCTGCCGATTTCGGGGAGATCCTCATGAGATTCACCTGCGATGCAGAGGATGTCAGGCCTTTTTTCCTTAATTTTGCGGAACGCTTCCGTTGTGCCGGGAACGCCCTGATTGACGATAATGGCCTTCATCTGCGGATCGTCAGAAAGGTTCACGATTGTCTGGATGGTGGTTTCAAGCTCCTCGGTGAAGTTGTCGGGATAGATGGCCAGCTTGACCATATCTTCGCCGTACTTTGCCTGGAACGCTTCGGCGCCGCGCCTGTCATCCTCAGACTGGGAGACGGAACCGGTTACGATACCAATGTGGTAGTCCGCGCTGGGCGCGGCAACATCCGGGGTGGCTTCTGCGGCGGGCGCTTCCGTCGTGCCGGGCGCGTCGTTCGTAGTTGCGGGCGGAGTGCTGGGCTGGCTGCAAGCCGCAAAGGAAAGAACCATTGCAACTGCAAGCAACATACTTATGATCTTCTTCATACTTACCCCCATTATGATTTTTTACCTTAGAATTCTATCATACCATCTATTCTGATTTTATCAATCGCTTTTCATCATCTTACCATTATTTTCATTCAAAAAAATATACATTTTTCTTTTCGGTATTCATCCAATACCGGGGTTCTTCGCCTTTCTAACCGGCGGCGATGGCATCTGCCACGGTTTGTTCTTAGCTTTTTTGAAATCAAAAGCCGCTCGTTTATACAATCCGGCTGCCCACTTTTTTCTATTTCAATCCAAGCGGGAGCGACACGCCAGAGCGCTTTCCAGATTGCCAACCACAACATTTTAATCCACGCTCCCATGTGGAGAGCAGCGATGTTTACGGCTCAATTTTCTAAAATTCTTGAACTGCATTTGCGTTTTCAAACGCACTTTGGTTCCTTGATTGCAGACGTGATGAAATTTCGTTCCGCCGCGCTAAGATGCTTGTCTTTCTTATAGGCAAGGTAGAGGGTTCGATAATACTCTTTGGCGTCCAATTGAAAACGCAACACCGTTCCGGCTGCAATCGCATCTTCCGCGGCGCGCTCGGAAAGAATCGTTATTCCCAGGCCGTTGATAACTGCCTTTTTGATGGACTCCATGTCGCTCATATAGGCGACAACGGGCAGGCTCGCCGGATTTATGCCGATATGCGTCAGGTATTTATTGATTTCATTGCGCGTGCCTGAACCGGGTTCGCGCATAATCATCGGGTAGCAGAGCAGATCCCTTCCAAGGGCGCCATCCCTCTGTTTGGTTAAGAATTCTTCGGTGCTGGGTGTAATCAGGACAAGGCGGTCCTTGCAGACCGGGTGGTATTGAAACAAGCGGGTTTCATACCGGGTGCCCATAAAGGCAAGCGCAACTTCACCGGACTTGAGCTTTTCCAACGCGAACGCGCTGTCGCCCTCCAGAACGGAAAACCTTGTATCGGGGGATTTGGCAACATAGGCCGCAATAAGCTGCGGCACCAAATACCTTGATGGAACCGTGGATGCTGCGATGGAAATGAAAGGTCGGCTGATTTCTTCCGTGCTGAATTCCTCTTGCATATTCCGGCACAATGCCAATATTTCTTTTGCTGAATTATAGACGCGCCAGCCCGCAGCGGTCGGCTCTGCGAGACGCTTCTCCCTGCGCTCCAGCAAAGGCGTCTTCAACACCGTTTCCAACTGCGCAATATGCGAACTTACGGTGGACTGGCTTAAATACAATACCTCCGCCGCTTTGGAAAAGCTGCGGTTTTCCACTATGTTCACGAATACTTCCAGTTGCCGAAGGCTGATGTCCATTGCTAGCATCCCCATTTTTTATTGATCATAGCATACATTATTCAAAAAATCGATAATTACACAAACGTCATTATATTTCGAGAAGAATAACGCGCATTCACCAATGTTATAATGAAACCACAATTCTTTCGCCATGTTTCTGGCGTGAACCCTACATATCATAGTAAAGGAGAATAGTATGGCAGATTACAGACAGATGTGGGAAAGCCTGGGTATGGATCTTGAGGCGCATGATGTGCTATGTAACGTATTGCCCACAGCGTTTGGAGACACCTATCTTTCCCAGCAAAACCGCCCGGAGGGCATGGCGTTTTATGACTTTGTAGTGTCTGAAATCCATGGCGTGCGCCCCGCCGAACTGATTGAACATCAGAAAAACGGGGGAAAGGTGTTCGGTACATTCTGCATCTTTGTGCCGGATGAAATCGTCTTCGCGGCGGGCGGTATTGCCACCGGCCTTTGCGGCGGTTCGCAGTTCTGGGTAGCGGATGGCGAACGGGTGCTGCCCAAGAGCATGTGTCCCCTTATCAAGGCATCTGTAGGCGCAAGGATTGGGAAAACATGTCCGTTCTTCCGCATTGCGGATATGTATGTAGGTGAAACCACCTGCGACGGCAAGAAGAAAGCATGGGAAATCCTGCAGGAGGAAGTCCCCGTACATGTGATGGACATGCCGCAGATGAAGCGCGCGAAGGATGTGGATAAATGGGCGGACGAACTGAAAACCTTCATGGGTGTTGTGGAAGAATTCACAGGCAACAAGGTGACGCCTGAAAAGCTGGCGGAAGCCATCAAAATGATCAACAACAAGCGCAAGGCGCTTGCCCGTGTGTTTGTGTGCCGCAAGGCCGACCCCGCACCCATCAGCGGCAAGGATGCGCTGCTGATGACGCAGATTGCCTTCTATGACGATCCTGTCCGCTGTGCTGAAATGGCCAACAAGCTGGCAGACGAGTTGGAAGAGCGCATCCGGGGAGGCAATGGCGTGTTTGATAAGGGAACAAAGCGTATTTTGATTTCAGGCACACCGATGGCGATTCCCAACTGGAAGCTGCATCATATTGTGGAAACCTCAGGAGCTGCCGTAGTGTGTGAGGAAGCATGTACCGGAACGCGTTACTTTGAAAACCTGGTGGATGAGACAGAGACCACGCTTGACGGCCAGCTCCGTGCTTTGGCCGAACGCTATATGAAGATCAACTGCGCCTGCTTTACGCCCAATACCGCCCGTATCGATGATATCATCCGGTTGGCGGATGAATATCAGGTGGACGGTGTGATCGACGTAAACCTCAAGTTCTGCACCCTGTACGATACGGAAGGCCGCGATGTGGAGCGTGCGCTCAAGACGGCGGGCATCCCGGTACTGGGCCTGGAAACGGATTATACGGATACGGATGCGGAGCAGCTGCGCACACGTGTTGGCGCGTTTATTGAAATGCTTTCCTGAGGCGAAATGGAACAGATTTCGGATTATTATGTGCTCTTCCACAACCATACGGAAGGAATGAGACTATATCAGTATGTACGTGGGCGGGGGATAACGGCAAGAATATCCCCCGCGCCGCGCGCTGCATCGGCCTGCTGCGGCATGTCGCTGCTTGTGGACGCGGAGGCAATCGAAGCGGTGCGGCGCTGTATTTCGGAATCCGGCGTGCAGATCGACCGCATTGTGCGCCTTCCCCGCCAAATTGACCCTGCGCGGGATAAATACTGCTGAGGTAAAGTAACCGGTAAGGTAAAACGGCATGAATTTTGTTGGAATTGATATTGGTTCTACGGCGGCAAAGGTTGTTGCCTTGGGGGAACAGGAGCTGCGTTTTGCGCTGCCCACCGGCTGGAGCGGCATTGAAACCGCGCGTACCATACGAGAAAGACTGGAAGCGGAGGGCATGCGCCCGGCGGATTCCTATGTCGTTTCCACCGGCTATGGCAGGCGCGCCGTGGACTTTGCGGATAAGCAGGTGACGGAAATCACTTGTCACGCCGCCGGGTGTGCGCAGACATATCCGGATGCCGTCATTATTGATGTGGGCGGGCAGGATACCAAGGCCATCCGCATCCAAAATGGCACAGTCGACGATTTTTTAATGAATGACAAGTGCTCGGCGGGAACCGGAAAGTTCATTGAAGTGATGGCAACCCGGCTGGGTCTGGAAATAGACGCGCTGTTTCAGCTTGCCGGGCAGGGCGAGGTGCTTCCCATCAGTTCCCTGTGCACGGTGTTCGCCGAATCGGAGGTAATCGGCTATATCGGCGCAGGGCGGCGGCGGGAAGATATCGCGGCGGGCGTGGTGGACAGCGTGGCGGCAAAAGTAGCGCAGCTTGCACAAAAGCTGCTTCTGGAGAAGAATATTTTGCTGACCGGCGGCCTCAGCCACTTGCCGTATTTTGCGGATACGCTTGGCCGGAAGCTGAAGCATCCTGTATTATGCATGCCGGATGGCCGATATGCGGGCGCCTACGGTGCGGCGCTATTGGCCCGGCGAGAAGCGAAAGCGTGAAATGCGTCGCGTCCAATCGCGCCTCCTTCCGCTCTTTTTCGCGATGACAGGCGTGGGAATAGTACGTCCTTGCGGCCGCCAGTAGACGCTGGGGAGCTTCTGGGGTACACGCTACTCTGATAAAGAGAGATGCATGCACAGCGATGATGCGGGCAAGGCCGTTCGCAGCCTGAAATATCTTTTTGTGGGGGATGCGTGGCAAATACGGCGCATTAACATCAGAAACAAGGGCCGGCTTTTGTTTCATGAGCTTAAGCCAGCCTATCTATAATGGTAGTTCATCAAGCGAATTAGGCAAATTGATGAAGTTAGCATAATTAACAGACTGGATAACTAGACTATGGTGATTTATGATCTCGCTTTGCTGTTATAATAAAGGAAATAGCACGAAACAGGAGGCTTCAATATGTTGAAAATTGCAATCATCGTTGGCAGCACTCGCCCTGGACGGAATGGCGCAGCCGTTGCACAATGGATATTTGAGCAAGCGCAAAGACGCAACGATGCACAGTTTGAGTTGGTGGATATAGCAGATTATCATTTGCCGCTTCTGGATGAACCCATTCCCCCTTCCTTTGGACAATACATGCAGCCCCATACTCAGGCATGGTCCAAGAAGATCGCTGAATTTGACGGGTATGTGTTTGTGACTCCGGAATATAATCATTCAACCTCCGGTGCTCTAAAAAATGCCATCGACTACCTGTACGGCGAGTGGAATAATAAGGCTGCCGGCTTTGTCAGCTATGGCTCCATGAGCGGGGCCAGGGCGGTGGAGCAGCTGCGTCCCGTTATGGCGGAGCTTCAAATTGCAGACGTGCGTGCACAGGTTGCCTTCTCCCTCTTTACCGACTTTGAGAATTTCAGCGAATTCAAGCCGGATCCCCGCCATGAAGCAGAAGTTGATATCATGCTCAACCAAGTAATTGCTTGGGCCGGCGCCTTGAAAACGCTCCGATAATCTTTTTGATTAATCATAGATCTGTATGGACCGCAGTGAAAAAACTGCGGTCTTTATATTGGGCTTTAGCACAATAAACCCCCAGTTATACTGGGGGAATAGAAAACTTATAGAAGTAAAAGACCTCCGATGCTAAGATGATGAAGGTTCGCCAACCGCATCAACAGCAAAGGAGGTCTTACATATGGACGACATAAAAAGCTTAGCACACAGCAAATGGAGATGCAAATACCATCTGGTCTTTGCTCCAAAGTATAGGAGGCAAGAAGTGTATGGGAAATTAAAGGTGGATATCGGGAAGATACTGCGTAAGCTGTGTGAGGAAAAAGGGGTCGAGATAATAGAAGCGCAAGCATGTCCAGACCATA
>JAEYLA010000014.1 GCA_023461495.1 Bacillota bacterium
GCATTTGGGAAGATCGCCCCCCGCTTTCGCAGGAGCCCGCATATCTTTTGCCGCTTGCCTATGCGGGGAAAAGCGTCAAGGAGAAGCTCACTGACCTGCGCAAGGCGCTCAAAGACAGCAATGCGGATGCGCATGTGCTTACAACGCTCGACGATATCGCATGGCTCTATAACATCCGCGGGGCGGATGTGGCCTACAATCCCGTGGTGCTTGCCTATACGGCTGTAGACAGCGAGCGCGCCGTTTTATTTGTGGAACAGAAAAAACTCAACGCGGAAATCATGGAAAGCCTTCATGCGGCCAATGTGGAAGTACTCCCCTATGAAGAGGTATACGGTTATGCCGCGGGCTTTACAAAAACCCAGCGCGTGCTGGTTTCCAGAAAGAAAGTCAATTACGGCCTGTACACGCAGATCGACGCGCATGGGACCGTGGTGGAGGGGGAGAACCCCACAACGCTTGCAAAAGCGGTGAAGAATGAAACCGAGCGCGAAAACTTCCGCAAGGCGCATGTAAAGGATGGCGTTGCCGTCACCCGCTGGATGTACTGGATGAAGCACCGCAACTGGCAAGAGAAGACAACCGAGGTGGACGCCTCCAATTATGTGGACGCGCTACGCCTGCAACAGCCCGGCAACATTGGGCTGAGTTTCCCAAGCATCGGCGGCTATGGCGCAAACGCGGCCATGCAGCATTACCATGCGACGGAAGCAAGCTGTGCCACGGTGGAACCAAAGGGGTTGTTCCTGCTCGATTCCGGCGGACAATATTACGAGGGCACCACGGACATCACCCGCACGGTTGCGGTAGGCCCGCTGACGGCGGAGCAGAAGCGCCACTTTACGCTGGTGCTCAAGGGAACCCTCCGTTTGAGTAATGTAAAATTCCTGGCAGGCTTAAGCGGCCTGCAGCTGGATATCCTTGCCCGCGAGGCGCTTTGGGCGGAAGGGCTTGATTACAACCACGGCACGGGCCACGGCATCGGCTACCTGCTGTGCGTGCATGAAGGGCCCAACGGTTTTCGGTACCGCAACCTTCCGGGACGCACACCGCTGTGCGCGTTTGAACCTGGCATGGTCACGTCTGTGGAGCCGGGCATGTATGTCGAAGGCAGCCACGGCATCCGCCTTGAAAACCTCGCGCTTTGCGTGGAAGGCAAAAAGACGGAGTATGGCAGGTTCCTGGAGTTTGAAACGCTCACGCTGGTTCCGTTTGACCTTGACGCCGTGGAAGCGGAGCTTTTAAGCGCGCAGGAAAAGGAATGGCTCAACAGTTACCATAGCCGCGTCTATGAGACAATTGCCCCGCTCATCCCTGAAGAGGAGCGCGCCTGGCTCAAACAGGCGACACGGGCGATATAAGCGCACAAATAAAGGGCCGGAAAATTCCGGCCCTTTATTTGTGCGCTGCAATATTCTGTTCCGCCTTTCCGCGTGGGCGGATTGCCGCGCATTACCCGAGCGTGATCATGCGCTCTACTACGCGGGCGGTCCGTTCCAAATCGGCAATGGCGATATGTTCTGTAAGCGCGTGGGCGTCGCACATGCCGGTGCCGATGTTGAGGGCGTCTATTCCGTTATAAAAGAGCCAGGTAGCGTCGGAACCGCCATATGTGCGGGCGATCTCCGGCTGTACGCCAAGCTCCTGATATACAAGGAGAAGGTCCCGCATCAACGGGCTTTCTTCAGATACATACAATACGTCGGAATGCCGTTCCTGCGTGATGGTATACGCTGCGCCGAACGTTGCGCAGGCGGATTTTACGGCCGCTTCGACATCTGCGATATGGGATTGGAGAAGCGCTTCCTCAAAGGAGCGAATTTCCATATCAAAGGAAGCTTTTTCAGGTACGACGTTTGTCTTACCGGGGGAAAGGAAGTTGGAAACGTTCATCACGCTATTCTCATCCGCAAAGCCGCAGGGAATGGCGGCGACGGCGGCAGCGGCGGCCTTTAATGCATGGATGCCGCGGTCGGGAGAAATGCCTGCGTGCGCGCTCCTGCCCGCAATTTCCACATGCAGATGCACATTGGCGGGCGCACGGTTGATGATGCTGCCATTTTTGCTGCTGTCAAGTACCAGCGCCTGGCGGCTTTTGATGTTGGAATAATCGGCATATTTGGAGCCTAACAGGCCCGCCTCCTCGCATACGGAAAACAGCACCTCGACGGGACGGTGAGGAAGTCCCTGCTCTATGACGCAGGTAAGCGCCTCGAGAATAGCGGCGATGCCGGATTTGTCGTCCGAGCCCAAAATGGTGTCCCCCGAAGACCGGATGACGCCGTTTTCAATCACGGGACGGATGTTGCGCCCGGGGGAAACGGTATCCATATGCGCGCTCAACAAAATCGGCTCTCCCTCGCCCGGGAGGCTTGCGTAAAGATTATAACCGTTGGAATTGCACTGTGCGGAAACATCGTCCCGGACAACCTGCAGGCCGAGGCGGAGGAGCTCCTGCTCCATCATATCGCAAAATGCCCGTTCGCTGCCTGTTTCGCTGTCACAGGAGATATATTTCAGAAATCTGTCTAAAAGGCGTGTCTGTATCATAACCGTCCACCCTCTTCAATGAATTCCTGAACACCTTAACACATGGATACAGCCGATGTCCATCCATTTTTGTTCGGCTTGCGCGCGCTCCGCAGAAGGAAACAGGCAGGTCCGGCGCGGATTGCCCGCTTTGCTTAAAGCGCTTATACAAATTATGAGAGAAATCCATCATCCGTCCATACACTGCATATGTGAAGGTAAGCGGAAACATGTATTTTTATCAGAAAAACCCTTCTGCCGTATTAAAGCCCGGCTATTTTGGAAATACTTACGCAAAATAGAAGGAGAATCCGATTGTGGGAAATGCTTTGGACAAAGAGTTTTGTCCATCGCTTTGAAAGTGAGGAAATCAGAGATGGCATTGGGTTTTTCGGGGCTGTTCAGCCGCGACGTCGGCATTGATCTGGGTACGGTCAACACCCTGATTGCGCGCAGGGATTATGGAATTATACTCAGAGAACCGAGCATGGTCGCGCTTGATCATGACAAGCGCATTATTGCGGTGGGCAAGGATGCGATCAGCATGCTTGGAAGAGCGCCGGGCGCCGTGCGGATTGTCAACCCGCTGCAGGAAGGCGTGGTGGCGGATTACCGCCTTTGCGAAGCGATGCTGCGGCATTTTTTAGAGAAATCGTTGGGGAACCTTGTGCGGCGCGCGGGGGTGCGCGCGGTATTGTGCGTACCCGGCTGTGTCACGGAAGTGGAAAAGCGCGCGCTTGAGGAAGCAGCCCGCAACGCTGGCGCGCGCGCGGCGTTTCTTTTGGATGAGCCGGTGGCGGCAGCCATTGGCGCCGGCCTGCCGGTGGAAGAAGCGGCGGGTTCGCTTGTTGTGGATATTGGCGGCGGTACGACGGACGCGGCGGTGCTTGCCCTGGGCGGGGTGGTGGAAAAACACTCCGTACGGGCTGGGGGCACGCACATCAACATGGCCATCATGCAGTATGTGCGCAGCACCTACGGCCTTTCCATTGGCGTACGCACTGCGGAGGAAATCAAAATAACGCTTGGATCGGCGCTTCCGGGTTCGACCAAGCGGATGGAAGTGCGGGGGAGGGAGATTTCTTCCGGCCTGCCGCGCACATTGACGCTCACCGGAATGGAGGTTTACCGCGCAATATTACCGCAGGTGCTCCAAATCATTTCCTGCGTGCGCGAGGTGCTTTCGATAACGCCGCCCGAGCTTGCCGGCGATATTTACGACAGGGGCATGTGCCTTACCGGCGGCGGCGCGCTTCTAAACGGGCTGCCGGAACTGTTTATGGCGGAAACCGGCATCATGGCCTATGTTGCGGAGCGGCCGCTGGACTGCGTGGTGGAAGGCGCGCGCATAGCGGTGGAAAACATCGCCTACTACAGGGGACGCGCGGTGTAGGGAAGGGTCGGCCTTTCATGTATGGCTTGTGGAATTGTATTGTTTACAGGGGACGCCGTCTTTGGCGTCCCGCTTTCTGCGTGCATTAACAGAGGGGCGATGTGGCGGTCTCAACAATATGTCCCCCCTGTAAACGTTCGGAGCCCCTGCTTGCGGCGGTTGCTTCATATGTTATAATGAGGAATGGATCATACGGAAGTATGATTGCCGATTCAAACCTTGGATAAACCGCGCATAAGAAAGGCGTAGTGCATGCGCAGATTGCTCGAAAACAAACCATTGCTCATAGCGTTGATCGCGGTGCTGCTGCTGTTGTTGCTGTCCGCGCTCACTTCCGGAGGGCGTACGCTTACTTTTGTGGAGAGTACGGTGGGAACGGTGCTGCAGCCCGTGCAGAGCTTTGCTTCGCGCGCGTCCGATTCCATCATTTCTTTTATGGAAAACCTGCTCAATACCACCGATGCGGATATTGAGAACCAGAAGCTCAAGGTGTATGTTTCCCAGTTGGAGCAATCCTTAAGCGAGATGGATTCCCTGCGCGCGGAAAATGAGCGCCTCAAGCAGCTTCTTTCCTTTGCGGACAGCGCGCCGGAACTGACGTATGTGACGGGGAGCGTCATCGGCCGGAGCCAGGGAATCTGGTTTGATACGTTTACTATCAATCTTGGCCGCAGCCAGGGTGTGGGGAAAAACATGCCTGTCGTCAACGCGAACGGGCTGGTTGGGCATGTGACGGATGTAGGCGCGACGTGGAGCAAGGTTGTCGCCATCATCGATTCCAGCGTCAGCGTCAGTGTCATGGTGGAGCGGACCCGTGACTCCGGCATGGTGCGAGGAATGCTCGAAGCCGGAAACGATGCGGACAGGCTGGAGCTTTACTACCTGCCCTCGGACAGCGACCTGATCCCGGGCGACAAAATCGTGACCAGCGGAATCGGCGGCATTTATCCCAAGGGCATCCTTGTAGGCGAGGTGCTTTCCGTGAGCCGCTCTGGGGAGAGCGGCAGCAATGCGCTGATCCAGCCCTCTGCGGACTTCCGGCATCTGGAAGAGCTGATGGTGGTCATCGGGATGCCTGAGGCGGAGGGAGCGTCATGAACAAAAAGATCACTGCATTTGTGACCATCTTATTTTGCATGCATCTTGACTCAGCCGTATTCGCGCGCATCAACCTCGTGGACATCCGGCCCGACGCGATGCTTGCGGCGGTCGTTAGCTTTGGCGTTTTGCAGGGGTCGATGTCCGGCGCGGTTATCGGCGTCATCGGCGGACTGGTGATGGATGTGCTCTTTGGTACAAGCGTCGGGCTGTATGGCGCGCTGTATCTGATTGCGGGAATGAACGCAGGGTTCTTCTATAAAAAGTTTTATGCGGATAATCTGATTGTGCCTGCGGCTGCAGCTGCGGTTGCGGGCTTTTCAAAGGATATGGTGCTGGCGGTCATCCGCGCGCTTGGCGGCGCGCAGTTCCCCTTTGTAGGGATCGTGATCCGCTATATTCTCCCAAGCGCCATTCTGACAGGCGTTTTGTGCGCGCTCATACACCTCGCGTTAAAGCCGCTGCTCGCGCGCCAGGTCAAGCGCAGGCAGTTTGACCGCCTGAGCAACTAGAGGCCGACGCTGTTTGAAACGCAATTGCTTATTTTGATAAGGCAGGCGGCAAGCTCCGCTGAAAACTCCCGGGATACCGTACGCGCTCGCGCGAAAGCGCTTCCCCCTTTAGGAAAGGACGACTCATGAAAAACAAGGCAAAAGGCAGATTTGCAATCCTCGCCCTCGCCACCCTTGCGATGATGGTGGCACTGATCATGCAGCTTGGCAACCTGACGCTTGCAGAAGGAGAGACCTATGCAAAAGCGGCCGAAAGCCTGAGCACAAGCACCATGTACACCACCGGCGCGCGCGGGAGAATCTTGGACCGCAACGGCATCCCGCTCGCTTACGATTCGACCAGCTACAACGTGCAGTTCTACCGCGACCCGGAGCGGACATCCCAAGCCGACAGCGCGCTCTATACCGAATCCCTCATAGAGGCGATCAAAATCATCGAGGCCGGCGGCGGCGAGATCATTGATACGTCGTATATCCGCATGGATGAAAACGGGGAGCTCTATTACAAATGGGGGGTCGATTCGCTCGACGGACAGAAGGCGCGTTATAAAAATTTCTGCAATGTCATGAGCTTTTATATCAAGCCAGAGTACGAAAACGATACGAGTAAATGGATCAGCGCGGAGGAAGCTTACCGCAAGCTCCGCAAATCCTGGCAGATTCCAGAAGAACTCGCGTTCCCGGAGGCGGTCAAGATCATGTCCATCCGGCAGGAAGTCAACCTGAACAAATGGCGCGCGTATGAACCCGTGACGATCGCCTTTAATGTTTCCATGGAGGTCGTAGCGCAGCTTGATATGCGCAAGGGCGAACTTTTAGGCATACAGACGGTGCAGAGCACCTCCCGCATCTACCCCTGGGGAACGACGGCCGCGCATATTTTGGGCTATATGGGCCGCCAGGTAAGTGCGGAAATGTCCGAGGACGGCATGCTGCGCATGGGGTATGGCGGGGAAGAGCTTGCCGGCCTCAAGGAGGTCACCACCAAGGAGGGCAAGGCGCAGACGGTCATAGACATGACGAAGCTTGGCTACTCCTATAACGATTACATCGGCGTTTCGGGCATCGAGAAGACGATGGAAAAGTACCTGACCGCAAATACAAACGCGCAGCGCGGCACCCAGACCGTGGAAAAAAACAAAAGCGGCACCATCACCCGCGCGCTTGAAAAGACGGCCGCATTCAACGGCGACGATGTTATGCTGACCATTGACCTCCCGCTGCAGACGGTGACGGAAGAGGCATTGCAGCATGCCATTACGGAAATCCGTAAAAAGGAAGAAGCGGAGTTAGCTGAAAAAGCGGAGGCGTACCAGAAGAAACGCTCCGATCTTTCTACCATTAAGATGGCGGAAACGGGGAGCATCGTGGTGCTGGATATCCATACGGGCAAGGTGCTCGCCATGGCGTCTTATCCGTCTTTTGACCCCAACACGTTTGTTTCGGGGCTGTCTAAGGCGGATGCGGATGAGCTCTTTCAAAATCCCAGTTTACCTACGCTCAACCGCGCAACCGCCTCGCGGCTTGCGCCCGGGTCCATATTCAAAATGGCGACGGGGCTTGCGGGCCTTATGGAAGGGAAAATCACCACCTCCACCGAAATTTCCGATCAAGGCCCCTATATCCTTTATGAGAAGGACGCAAATGGGAAAGATGTGGCCATCACGCAAAACGCGCCGCATTGCTGGGCGACCAGCGCAAGCGAGCTTGCCACCCACCAGAACCTGAATCTTTCCGGAGCGCTGACCAAGAGCTGCAACTACTTTTTCTATACGGTGGCGGAACGACTTGGCATCGATAAGCTCAACGAATGGTCCACAAAGCTTGGGCTGAGCACTTCCACGGGCATTGAGCTTCCCGGTGAATTGACCAGCCACGTCGGCGGGCAGAGCGTACTCTATGACAATACGGCCCCTGTCGGCCAGCAGAAGAGCAGCCTGCCGAACTACGTGTACAACGCGCTCAAACGGTATCTTAAGGAGATTTTAGCCGGACGCGCGATGGAGGTGGAAGACAAGGCCATAGAAGCCTGCGCGGAAAAGCTGCTACAGCTGCAAAAGGGCGAGACGAGTACCCAGTTCGGCCCGGATATCCGCCGCATCCTGAATGAGGAATTGGGCCTGCCCATCGGCATCACGCTTGCGCAGAATTGGGTCAGCAGGATCAGCTCCATGCTTACGGAGCTCCAGTGGAAGCCGACGATGACCATCCGCGCGGGCATTGGCC
>JAEYLA010000015.1 GCA_023461495.1 Bacillota bacterium
CTTGCCCCGGGCCAGACGCCCGGCGCATCTGCTTCCCCCGGCGCTTCCACTTCGCCCACGCCCTCCGGCTCCGCGCCCAAGAGCTACAGCGAAGCAAAGAAGCTCAACAGCGACACTGTCGGCTGGATCAAGGTGCCCGGCACGAATATCGACTACCCTATCATGTACGATAAGTCCGGCAAGTGGTTCTACAACACCCATGATATCAACAAGAAGAGCACAAACGCTGGCTCCATTTACACCTACTATGGCGATGTAACGCGCAATATTATCGTCACCGGCCACAACATGCGTCAGTCGGACAGCATGTTTCACCAGCTCCACAAGGTACAGGATAACAAGTCCTCCCTGACAACAAAGGCCAACCGGACGTTTACCGTTAAGCTGCCCGGCTTCAAAGCTTGGAACGAGGGCGCACAGTCCAAGTGGGAGGTGTTCGCTCTCTACGAAACAAAGGACAGCGAACCTACAAGCACTCTCAAGTACAACGTCAACCACCTTTCCAAGTCCAGCAAGTCGGACATCGAAGCGTGGATTGAAAAGCAGAAGAGCCGCTCCGAGGTCAAGCTGGATGTGAAAGTCTCAGCAGACGATATCTTTATGACGCTCGTCACCTGCGGCGACAACTATGATTACAGCGATGCACAATCCCGCCTGTATGTCTTCCTCAAAGCGGTAGGCTAAATTAAGCCTGTGTACATTATGCAAGGGCCGGTCAATGACCGGCCCTTGCTTTTTATAACATCCGGTTTTCTAGCACCAATCGTGCCGAAACGGGCTTTTTTCTATGGCAGGGACATATCCGCAAGCTTCTTTCCATATACCTTCTTGTATCACGCAACCGATGGGGGAATAAAGATGTGCACTGCCATGACGCTGCAATCCATGGAGGGAAAGAATTTTCTTGCGCGGACGATGGATTTTTCCTATGAGATTGATCCTACCCTTTATGTCTTTCCAAGAAACCATACCTGGAACAATGTGCTCGGCACGCATACCATACGGAACCGGTATCAATTTATGGCGGTTGGGCAGCAGGCCGATGGTCTGATCGCTTTTTTTGACGGCGTGAACGAAACGGGGTTTGCCGCTGCAGCGCTGTATTTTGCGGGTTACGCGCAATACAACATGTATCTTCAGCATGCCGGGAAAGAACGGATTCCGTCTTTGGATGCGCTGCATTATATGCTTGGCAACTGCGGCTCCGTACGGGAGCTTGTGGAACTGCTGCCCAATGTAACAATCGTGGGCTTTGAAGACCCGGTGACGCAGGCGGCAGCGCCGCTGCATTGGATTGCCACGGACCGCACGGGGGAATGTGTCGTCATTGAACAGACGGCCGCGGGGTTGCAGGCATTTCAGAACGAAATCGGCGTTATGGCAAACAGCCCTGGTTTTTTATGGCATATGACGAATTTAAGAAATTACGCGGGCGTATCCCCCCGGCAGGAGGAAGAAGCGAAGTGGGGCAATGTCGTATTGCGGCCGTTTGGACAGGGGGCAGGAACCACGGGACTTCCGGGCGGGTACACTTCACCCGAACGCTTTGTAAGGACTTCTTTTTTAAAAGCGCATACGGTCACGCCCAAAGACGATATAGATGCGGTAACGGCCTGCTTTCATATCATGGAGAGTGTCTCCATTCCCAAAGGCGTGGTTGTTACAAGCCGGGAGACCTTCGATTATACACAGTACGTGATATTGATCAACACCGATACCTGCGAGTATTTCTTTAAGACATATGATAATTTGCAGATCAGCGTGGCGGGGCCGTTGGAGGAGTATCATGTTACAACTCCTGTCTCTTTTGGAAGCATCGGCGGCAGCCCTTCGTATGAAAAAAGATAAAGCGGTAATTTCCCGGTAAGGAAACGGCAGGATTGCCCGATGCAATCGCACGAAATGATGCGGGACATCGGGCCATAGCCTGCCCTTTGCACTGTTTTCATCGCAATTCCATCCGTCTGTCATGCGCAATGATGGCCTTTAAACTGATTTTTTCTTCGCTTTTCCAACATTTTTCCAATTGCATATAAACTTCCTGCAAAAATATACGATAAACGATATGTAAGGCGGAATTGGCCGCAAAATCGGGATAAAATGATCGGCGGCATCTTATTGTGGGAGATAAGATCAAGCGCGCAATCTTTTTATGCAGAATTTAATGAAATACGCTTGATAAACAAAGTCCGTCATTACGGAGGATTGGATATGTTTAAGTTTAAGTCAGCGAAATCGACGCTGATTGGATTTTCAATTGGAATTTTATGCGTGGTATCCTCAATTATGATGTCGGGGAATTTTCGTTCCTTTTTGAACTGGCCTTCGGTATTTATTACAGTCGGCGGTACGTTGGGTGCCATGATCGTGGCATTTCCGCCAAACAGGCTCAAGACGCTTGGCGCGGTTATGAAGAAGTCGTTTTCCAAGCAAACGCTTGATTTGGACAAGGATATCCAAACCATTGTAACGCTGAGCAACACCATCAGAAAAGACGGGGCCCTGAAGCTTGAGGATTCCGTAGACAGATATACGAAGGATGAATTTCTCAAAAAGGGTCTCATGCTTCTGGTAGATGGCGCGGACAGAGAATTTCTCAAATGCACCATGCAGCGGGAGATCTATCGTACCGCGAAAAGGCACCAGAAGGGCCAACAGATGATTGAAATGATTGCGGCCACGGCGCCGTCATTAGGGCTTTTGGGAACATACATCGGCCTGATCCCAATGCTTGAGCATCTGGAGGACCCAACAAAGCTGGGGCCGCTGATGGCGATTGAGCTGGTAACCTCCTTCTACGGCGCGTTTATTGCCTACGTTGTCTTTTCGCCGATGGCAAAGCGCCTGCGCTCCATGAGCAGCGATGAAATGACGCGCAAGGAGTTGCTGCTTGAGGGGCTGCTTGCCATTGAAGCAAAGCAGAACCCAAGGATGATTATCGAAACGCTTACCGCTTATCTGACCAAGCAGGAAGCAAGAAGCATGCGCCGGAAGCAGCAGGCTATACCCGGCATTGATACGCAAAAGAAAGTGCTTACTTACAATACCAAAAGAGGGCAGTAGCAATGGATCATGATTTCCTGGATATGGAAGATGAAGCCATGGATGAAGAGGCGCCCGCATGGCTGACCAGTTACAGCGATATGATGACGGATTTGCTTGCAATCTTCGTGATTTTGTTTTCATTTGCGATGATGATGCAGGCAAGCACCGCCATGGCTGCGGCTTCCGCTGTAAAAAACGCCTCCACCACAGCTGTGATCAGCGCTGAAGCGCCCGTGCAGGAAGCCGAGCAGGTACTTGCTGACGGACAGGAGCGCTTCAACAACTTCTATGAGGAGCTTAAAAGCTATATCGATGATAACGGCCTTTCCAAGCAGTTGAGCGTTGCCAAGGAAGGAAACGATGTGGTGTTGCTGCGTATGTCCGATTCCGCCTTGTTTGACCCTGCGCAGGCGGAAATCAATCCCCAGGCGGATGCGGTGATGGAAAGCGTCTCCAACATCCTGACGGAATACGGGAGCATTATTGAGATGGTACGCATCGAGGGACATACGGATGACCGCCCCATCAACAACAAACAATTTAATACCAATTGGGAACTTTCCACCGCCAGGGCCGTCAACGTCCTCAAACGGCTGCTTGAGATTTCCACGCTTGGGTCAAAAAAATTCTCCGCCGTCGGCTACAGTGAATTCTATCCGATTGCGGATAACGCAACGCCGGAGGGAAGGGCCCAAAACAGGCGCGTGGATTTCATTATTGAGACGGAATAAAAAGCATGCACGCAATGAAACAGAGCCGGCTGTATATTGAGGGAAAGGCATTGTCTTTCCATGAAGTGCGAAACGCAGGTTTGCGCCAAGTCGGGTGCTGGCCATTTTTGACTTTCAATAGTGAAAGCGCCTTTTTCTTTACGTTATGTAAGGATGCCCTCTCTCAAAACGTATAATTATCACTTGACATGTAGGAGCATGGACGCTAGAATTTAGAAAAGTCCTGAGCCGTTATTTGCGTATGCGCATATTTTAACCAAGGCGCGCGCTCAGGATGTTTTGTATAATTATAAACCTGCGCTCGTTTTCCGACAGGGAAACCGCCGGAAAAGTTTTATTTAGGAATCTATTGAAGGAGAATGTCATATGAAGAAGTTACTCTGTACAGTACTTGCCCTCGTTTTCGTGCTCAGCCTCGTGGCAGGCTGCAGCAATGGGAACGCGCCCGCAAACACGCCCGCTCCTGCCGAAACTTCCGGCACGCCCGCCGAGCCTTCTGATAATGGGCAGGACACGCCCGCTGTCGCTGCTGCTTATAAAATCGGCGGTACCGGCCCCCTGACCGGCGGCGCTGCCATCTACGGCAACGCGGCCAAGAACGGCGCGCAGATCGCGGTTGACGAGATCAACGCCCTGGGCGGTATCCAGTTCGAACTCAAGTATGAGGATGACGAGCATGACGCCGAGAAAGCGGTCAACGCTTACAATACCCTCAAGGATTGGGGCATGCAGATTTCCCTTGGCTCCGTCACCAGCACACCCTGTGTTGCTACGAGCGCCGAAACCTTTGCAGACAGGATCTTTGCCCTCACGCCTTCCGCTTCCGCAACCGCGGTCATCGAGGGCAAGGACAATATGTACCAGATGTGTTTTACCGATCCTAACCAGGGTTCCGCTTCTGCGCAGTACATCTTTGACAAGCAGCTTGGCACAAAGGTCGCCGTCATCTATAAAAACGACGATGTTTACTCCAAAGGCATCTACAGCACGTTTGAAAGCAAGGCCAAGGAGCTTGGCCTGACGATCGTCTCCACCACCACCTTTACCGAAGACAGCCAGACCGACTTCTCCGTTCAGCTGACCGATGCGAAGAATAACGGCGCGGATCTCGTGTTCCTGCCCATCTACTATACGCCCGCTTCCCTGATCTTCCAGCAGGCAAAGGCGATGGACTATGCGCCCAAATACTTTGGCGTGGACGGTATGGACGGTATCCTCACGCTCGAATCCTTTGATGCTTCTCTGGCGGAAGGCGTCATGCTGCTCACCCCGTTCAATGCGGACTCTACCGATGCGCGTACCGCAGGCTTTGTGAGCAAGTATAAGGAAGCCTACGGCGAAACCCCCAACCAGTTCGCCGCAGACGGCTATGACTGCGTATACGCCTACAAGGCCGCGCTTGAGGCTGCCGGCTGCACGCCTGATATGAGCGCTGCCGATATCTGCGAAAAGCTGGTTGCAACATTCTCCACCATCACCTTTGATGGCCTGACCGGTGACGCTATGACCTGGGCCGCCACCGGCGAAGTCTCCAAGAGCCCCAAGGGCATGGTCATTCAGAGCGGCGCTTACGTCGGTATGGACTAAGCCGCTATTCGCCCTTTCACTGTTTGAAAAGAAGAGAGGGCTGTCGAGCAAACTCGGCAGTCCTCTTCATTCCATTTTACGGGTTACAAAAGATGTGAACTTTGCGCTCCATTTTCGGGAATGCGTGAAGAGAAATGAGGGGATACCGGTTATGACATTTCTCTCCTATCTGATCAGCGGTATAAGCCTGGGAAGCGTTTATGCAATCATCGCATTGGGCTATACGATGGTCTACGGCATTGCAAAAATGCTTAACTTTGCCCACGGCGACGTCATCATGATCGGCGCTTACATCTGCTTCTTCGCCACCTCCCGCTGGGGGCTGCCTCCTCTTATCGGGGTGCTGCTGGCGATGATCGTGTGTACGACGCTGGGCGTTGTCATAGAGCGCACGGCATATAAACCGTTACGCTCAGCGCCCTCGCTTGCGGTGCTGATTACCGCAATCGGCATGAGTTACTTTTTGCAAAACTCCGCGCAATTGCTGTGGAGCTCCAACCCCAAGGTGTTTACACCGGTCGTCTCCGAGTCGTCCCTCAAGCTGTTTCAGGGCAAGCTTTCCATATCGTTTATTGCCATCGCTACGGTGGCCGCCTGCGTTGTGATCATGGCGGCGCTGACATGGTTTACAAAGAATACAAAAATGGGCAAGGCAATGCGTGCCTGCTCCGAGGATAAGGGTGCCGCGCAGCTGATGGGGATCAATGTGAATTTGACCATCTCCGTGACTTTTGCGATTGGCTCGGCGCTTGCGGCAATCGCAGGCGTGCTTCTCTGCTCCGCTTACCCGACGCTCATGCCCACCACCGGCTCCATGCCCGGCATCAAGGCGTTTACCGCCGCCGTATTCGGCGGTATCGGGTCTATCCCCGGCGCGATGCTTGGCGGCATACTGCTCGGCATCATTGAGATATTCGGCAAGGGCTATGTATCCACACAGCTTTCCGACGCCATCGTGTTTGCCGTCCTCATCATCATCCTGCTGGTCAAGCCCGCCGGGCTTCTGGGCAAGCAGGTCAGCGAGAAAGTTTGAGGTAACGGTATGAAAAAAATGAGCAAGGCCGCGCGCACCAACATCCTGACCTATGGGTTCGTCGCCGC
>JAEYLA010000016.1 GCA_023461495.1 Bacillota bacterium
GATTTTCCGCCGATGTTACCGACAGAAGCAGCGTGGAAGCGGTGTACAGCGCAGTGCTTGAACGCTTTGGAAAGTGCGATATTCTCATCAACGGCGCGGGAGGAAACGACTCTGCGGCGACAACGGATGATGAGTTCTTTTCTATGGATACCCTGAACGATCAGGATAAAAAGAGTTTCTTTGATTTGGAGCCCGATGGGTTTTCAAGCGTCTTTGACAAGAACATGCTGGCTGTACTCCTGCCGACACGGGTCTTTGGCCGGGATATGGCAGAGCGTAAAAACGGCGTTATTTTGAATATCAGCTCCATGAACGCGTTTACGCCGCTGACAAAAATTCCCGCATACAGCGCCGCCAAGGCTGCAGTATCCAACTTTACCCAGTGGCTGGCAGTGTATCTTTCCAAGAGCGGGATACGCGTAAACGCGATCGCGCCGGGGTTTTTCTCCACAGAGCAGAATAAGGCGCTGCTTTGGAACGTGGACAATACGCCGACCGCGCGGGCTGAAAAAATACTTCGGAACACACCCATGGGGCGCTTTGGAGAACCAAAAGAACTGCTCGGCACTCTGCTGTGGCTGCTGGATGATACGAGCTCCGGGTTTGTTACGGGCATCATCGTGCCGGTGGACGGCGGATTTTCCGCTTACAGCGGCGTATAGATTACGGCTTTATCAGAACATGAAGGGGAGAACGAAGACATGCAGTTAAAAGAAGGTTGCAAATACAGCCTGATGGTTCCTACGAGTATGGGCCTGCGGATGACGCCAAAGGATCGGCAGTCTGTGCAGGTGAGCCGGGAATATCTGCTGCAGGCCAACAGCGCGGAAAGCAACGTGTTGAGCGTTTCGGCTGCACTGGGGCTCAAGACCAAGGTTCTCACCGCGTTTGTACAGGAAAGCCCGCTGGCTGCGTTTATCAAATCGGAGCTACGCGCAAGAAATATTGATTTTGAAGGCGTGGAGGTTCCGCAGGGCGGCCCCTGGGGGTACAGGCACCATATCAACGTGGCGGACAGCGGCTATGGCCTGCGCGGCGCACGTGTATGGAACGACCGCGCCGGTGAGGTAGGCCGTACGCTTCATTCCAAAGATTTTGATCTTGACCGGATCTTTAGGGAGGACGGTGTGCAGATACTCCATATGTCGGGGCTGTTTGCCGCGATGTCTCCTGAAACCATTCGGTTCTGCCTGGATTGCGCCCATGCCGCAAAGGCGGCGGGCTCCCTCATAGGCTTTGATTTAAACTACAGGGCGTCCTTCTGGAAGAACCGTGAAAAGGAGCTTCGGGAAGCGTTCATAGAACTTGCGTCCATTTCGGATATTCTCGTAGGTAATGAGGAAGATTTCCAGCTTGCGCTGGGCGTACAGGGACCCGAAGCGGGCGGCAAGGACCTTGGCGCAAAGACGGAAAGCTTCAAGGGCATGATAGAAGCCGTTAAAAAGCGGTTCCCGGGTGCGAGCGTATTTGCGACGACGCTGCGCGAAGTAATCAGTGCCAACGACAATCTGTGGGGTGCAATCCTGCATGTGGACGGAAAGTGGTATGTGGAAGAACCGCGCAATATTCCTGTGCTTGACCGGATTGGCGGGGGTGATGGATTTGTCAGCGGCCTGATGTACGGCATCCTCAAAGGTTGGGCGCCTGAAAAATGGCTGCAGTTTGCGTGGGCCTCCGGCGCGCTTGTGGTGACGCTGTTGACGGATTACGCGACGCCCGCGGATGAAGAGCAGATTTGGAGCATCTATCAAGGGAATGCCCGGGTAAAGCGGTAAGCGATACGCAACCATGCTTAGGAAGGATCAGATATGAGCAAAGCGGATATTGGATTGATTGGCCTGGCTGTCATGGGCGAGAACCTTGTTATGAATATGGAAAGCAAGGGCTTTACCGTTGCGGTTTATAACCGTACCGCCCAGCGTGCACAGGACTTTATTAAAGGAAGGGCCAAAGGCAAGAACATTATCGGCGCCTACAGCCTTGAGGAGCTTGCGGGCAGCCTGAAAAAACCGCGCAAGGTGATGATCATGGTCAAAGCGGGCGCGGCAGTGGACGATACTATCGAAGCGCTGCTCTCTGTCCTCGAACCGGGCGATATCATCATAGATGGCGGCAATTCTCATTTTCCGGATACCACGCGCAGGACGAAGTACGTTGAACAGCGCGGGCTTCTCTACATTGGCACCGGCGTTTCCGGCGGCGAGGAGGGCGCGCTCAAGGGTCCGTCTATTATGCCGGGTGGTTCCGCCGCGGCCTGGCCTGCGGTAAAGCCGATCCTGCAGGCGATCTGCGCAAAGGTGGAGGATGGCTCCCCCTGTTGCGATTGGGTGGGCGAAAACGGTGCGGGCCACTTTGTAAAAATGGTGCACAACGGCATCGAGTATGGCGATATGCAGCTCATTTGTGAAGCATATCACCTGATGCGGGACATGCTTCACATGCAGGCAGGCGAAATGCATGAGGTGTTCGCCCAATGGAACGAGACGGAGCTTGACAGCTATCTCATTGAGATCACCCGCGACATTCTGGCATTCCGGGATGAAGACGGCACGCCTGTTGTAGATAAAATACTCGATACGGCAGGCCAGAAGGGCACAGGCAAGTGGACCTCAATCGCCGCGCTCGACGCGGGCTCCCCCCTTACGCTAATCAGTGAAGCGGTGTTTGCGCGCTGCCTTTCCGCAATCAAGGAGGAACGGGTGCGTACCGCGGGGATTTATAAGCGTACCGTCAAACCTTATACCCAGGATAAGGCCGCGTTTTTAGAAAAGATACGCAAGGCGCTCTATGCCTCTAAAATTATTTCCTATGCGCAGGGGTATGCGCTCATGCGCGCGGCGGCGGCGGACCACGGCTGGAACCTGAACTATGGCGGCATCGCGCTCATGTGGCGCGGCGGCTGTATCATCCGCAGCGTGTTCCTTGGCAAGATCAAGGAGGCGTTCGATCATGACCCGGCGCTTTCCAACCTGCTGGTGGATCCCTTCTTCCGGCAGACCATCGAAAGCTGCGAGGAAGCCTGGCGTGATGTTGTGGCGGCTGCGGTATCCTCCGGTGTGCCGGTACCTGCCATGAGCGCCGCACTTTCGTATTTTGACGGTTACACCTGCGAGCGGCTGCCCGCAAACCTGCTGCAGGCGCAAAGAGATTATTTCGGCGCGCACACGTATGAGCGGATCGACCAGCCGCGCGGCGTATTTTTCCATACCAATTGGACCGGGCACGGCGGGAGCACTGCAGCAAGCACCTACAACGCTTAAATAAAGGGTGGAGCGCCAATGTATATCGAACTACGCGCACAAACGGAAAACGGGATTACCGATGCAGAGATCACAGCGCTGCTGGAGCAGTCGCTCGAAGGCCGCTCATTAAAAAAAGTGCTGATTCTTCCGCCGGATTTTACCCGCTACCATTCCAAGGCCGGCTATATTACGTGCGAATACCGCCGCATTTTGAAGGCGCGCGGCTGTCAGGTGGATATCATGCCCG
>JAEYLA010000017.1 GCA_023461495.1 Bacillota bacterium
GCCCTTTCTGTTTTCATTTTCCCCGCATAGACTGTATACTGGAACGAGAATGCAGTTTTGTTTGCAACAGAGGGAGGAAATCCATAATGCATACACCCGTTTGTGTAATCCTGCTTGCGGCGGGGGAGGGCAGGCGCATATGCTCCGCCACGCCAAAGCCCATGGTTCCGCTTTGCGGCATTCCGATGATGAGCCATATCCTAAAATCGGCAAAGCCGCTCCAGAGCGAAGGGGTTCCGCTCGCAGTTGTGGGTCATGGCGCTCAGGCCGTGCGCGCGCATTATGGGGAGCGTTTAGCGTATTGCGTGCAGGATGTGCAAAACGGTTCGGGTGCGGCGCTCCTTGCAGCGCTGCCTGAAATCAGGGCGCGGAAGGGACGCGTGCTCGTGCTTTCGTGCGATGTGCCGCTGCTGGGGGAAGAAACGCTGCAGGCGCTGACACAGCTTGATTGTGACGCCGCGTTTTTAACCGCAAAGCCGGAGGATCCGTCAGGCTTTGCGCGCGTGACGCGGGACAGGAATGGCCGCATATTGGGCATTGTGGAGGAGGAAGCGCTGACCGATGCGGAAAAAGGCCTGCGGGAAGTGCGCGTGAGCGCCTATTGCTTTTCCGCAGAACAGCTTGCAGAAGTCCTAACATCCCTGCAGGCTGCAGCCTCACTCTCCATGGCGGATGTGATCGTAGCATTTTTAAAAGCGGGCTTGCGGGTGCAGGCCATGCCGGTAAAGCCGGAGGAAGCGCTCACCGTCAACGACAGGGTGAAGCTCTCCGAAGCTGCGGCGGCGATCAGGCGCAGGATCAATCATGCGCACATGCGCGCGGGCGTGACGATGATCGACCCGGGGCACACATATATCGATATCGGCGTCAAAATCGGCCGGGACAGCATCCTCTATCCCGGCGTTGTGCTGGAAGGGAATACGGTGATTGGCGAGGGGACGACGCTCTACCCTGCCTGCCGCATTGTGGATAGCCGCATCGGAAGCCGCTGTGCGGCGCAGGGGGTTGTGGCAAAGGATGCGGTTGTCGGCGACGATGTCGCCCTGGGGCCATACGTCAACCTGCGGCCCGGCGCAAACCTTGCAAACAAGTGCAAGGTTGGCAATTATATAGAGGTCAAGAACGCCAACGTCGGCGAGGGCAGCAAGCTGCCGCACCTTTCCTATATTGGGGACGGCGATGTGGGCAGGCATGTAAATCTTGGCTGCGGCACGGTGTTTGTCAACTACGACGGCTACAAAAAACACCGCACCGTAATCGGGGACAACGCGTTCATCGGCTGCCACACGAGCCTTGTCGCGCCCGTCTCGGTAGGGGAGGGCGCGTTCACTGCGGCGGGCAGCGTCATTACCGAGGAAGTGCCCGCGGGGGCGCTTGCGGTAGCGCGCGCCAAGCAGGTCAATAAACTTGAATATGTGAAACGCCTTAAGATCAAGCGAGGGGAGATTAAAGAGTAGCCTGAAAACGGTTGTGGGGTTATAAAAGATGACGGGCCTATAGATAGGCCCGCGTCAATAAGATGGGAGGGTACAACATGTCCAACGTGGCGCTGGCCTGTTTTGCGATCCTGACCATTGTCCAATTGTACGCTTGCGCTAAGGAAAAGCAAACGCTCAGGCGCTATACAAAGCCATTTCTGATGCCGCTGCTGTTCTTGTGGTATGCGCTGTCCGCGCCGGAACCCGCAACGGTTGTGGCGCTTGCTCTCTGGTGCGGCTGCGCGGGGGATTTTTTCCTGCTGCATGACGAAAAACGGAAACATCTCTTTGCGGGTATCGGCTGCTTTGCGGCGGCGCACGTCCTTTATTTGTTCTTCCTGATTTCGCGCATTCAATGGCCCGCGTGGTGGGTAACAGCGCTGCTTGCGCTTGGCTATGCCGCGGGGCTTGTTTTCACGTGCCTGCGCATCCGTACGCACGCAAAAGATGTGTTATTTTTTGGAAGCGCCGGGTATGCGCTGCTGCTGTGTGTGATGAGTGCGTGCGCGGCGCTGTATGCGCTTTCCGGCGGTGGCATCCTCCCGTGGATCGGCTCGCTGCTGTTCCTGGGGTCGGATACAATACTTTCCAACGAAATTCTTGTAAAACGCACCCGTTACGGCACGCTTGCCGTCATGTCCACCTATATTGCGGCGCAGTTTCTGCTGATCCTCGGTTTTTCGGGCCACCCGTAAACATTGTATGAACAGCGCTTGAAGGCGCATTGCGCGTACGGATGGAAGATGATACAATTTTTCTGTTCCTGTATGGCCTTCACTGCGGTTCCGATCAACAGACGTTTACCGCATGGCATTGTTATGGCTTACAGGCGGGAGGTATTCATGAAGCATATGCGCGACAAATGGTTGAGTGTACTAATCGCTTTCGTACTGCTGCTTGCAGCATGCCAAAAGCCTGTAGAAGCGCCGGTCCAGACGCCGGACGTTACCGCCGCTCCTGTGGAGACAGAAGCGCCCTTGGGCACGCCGGTCGGCTCTGATGTCAACGCGCCCGCGACGGTGCTCACGGATATGACGGGCAGGCAGGTGACGGTGCGCGGCGTGCCGCAGCGCATTGTTTCGCTTTCACCCGCGACTACGGAGATCATCTTTGCGCTTTCCGCAGGGGGCAACCTTGTCGCGGTGGATGAGGGCAGCGATTACCCGGAAGAAACAGCAAACCTTGCAAAGGTCGGCTCTGGCGATGCCGCGGCGATCCTGGCCCAAACGCCCGATATGGTGTTTGTGGGCCGTGATTTTCCGCAGGCCGCAATGGACGAACTTGTAGCAAAGGAAATTCCCGTGGTCTGCGCGGAAGCCGCATCCTACGGCGATGTGTATGCGGGCATTGCGCTGACAGCGCAGATTTTGCGTGTGGACGCGTCCAAGGTGGTGGAAGGCATGCAGCAGACGGTGCAGGAAGTCACCGCCCAAGCCTCGGAGCTCGACCGCCAGCCTACTGTGCTTTTCGTCAGGGGGTATATTGACGGGAATACCACCGCTGCGGGCGCAAACTCGCTTGAATTCGGCCTGATTGAGCTTGCAGGCGGCATCCCCGTCACAAGCTCTGCGGACTCCTTCCCCGTCTACTCGGCGGAGCAGATCGCGGCCCTTGCGCCGGACGTCATATTGGTCGCTTCTGATACGCCGCTTGAGACCGTCTCCGGCGCGCCCGGGTTTGATGCGCTTCCCGCCGTGCAGGAAGGCCGCATCTATTCTGTCGATGCGAAGCTTGTCACGCGGCCCGGCCCCCGCATTGTGGAAGGCGTACGCGCCGTTTACGAAGCGCTGGAGCTTTCTCTGATGAGCTAGGATTTTTACCGACATCGTACAAATGCCCTGCCGCTGACGGCGGGGCTTTTTCTGCGAAAGAGGGCAAAGGATACGTTGGAGGCGCTGCCCTCAAACACCCACCCAGGGCCGTAACGGCCCTAAGAACCCAATAGATGGGCTCAAGGGAGACCTTTGAAGGATTCGATGATTTGTGTTTTGGGGGTTCATGCGCTTTGAAGGAACGCTGGGGATATGTTTTAGGCGCGTTTGCGCTCGTACTGCTGCTGATTGGGGCGGCCAGCGCGTATCTGCGGCAGATACCCGTTTTGCCGGAAGCCGCGGCGCCCATTGCAACGACTGCCGCACCGTCCGATACGCCAGCACCCGCCGCCGTATATGGCGCGGTGACGGTGTACGCGGGAGGCGCGCCGCTTGTGACGCTTGCGGATGAAGAGCAGGCGCAGGCGCTTATTGACTGGCGGCTCCGGGAAGGGAGCCTTGCAATCCCTGAAAATGAGGCGCTTTACAGGGCGGAATTTGCGACCGAGATCGAATTATTAAGTGCCATGCCCGGAGAAGAACCGGTCACGCTGGAGGAGGCAAAGCAGCTGTTAAGCGCGGATTTGATGCTGCTGCCTGTCCGCTGTGTCACCCGCACGGCCTATGTGGAGCGGGTTCCGTTTGAAACCAAGGAGACAGAAGACAAGCGCCTGATGAAGGGCACCCGTGTTGTGCTCCAGTACGGGCGCGAGGGCGAGCGCGTTACGGTCAGCGAGGGCGTATACCTCAACGGCAATGTGGAATGCTGCCTTGCCGTGCAGGATGAAGTGACGCTCTCGGAGCCTGTTGCGCAGGAAGTGCTGGTGGGCAGCTTTACCGTCAGGCACCCGGAGGAACCCGCGGCAAAGGATCAGGGCCCCAAGGGGCCGGAAGCGCCAAAGGACTTCAAACTGGCAATGCCGAAAAAGGGAGAGGTTCTTGTTTACTTTGGCATTGGAGAGCGGGTCATCCGCAACGGCATGGAGATCGCCGCCAAGGCGGGTGACGCGGTCACCGTCCCGGCAGACGGCGTTGTCACGTTTGCGGGCGAATGGGGCGGGTATGGCTTTGTGCTTGAAATCGATCACGGCGAAGGCTTTACGACCCGCATCGCGCCGCTCGAGGAATGCGCTTTAAAGACGGGCGACGCCGTGAAAAAAGGAGACCCTGCGGGCG
>JAEYLA010000018.1 GCA_023461495.1 Bacillota bacterium
ACATAGCCCGCATATACCCACGGGTCGATAAGCGCTTCCCCGTACAATAGGCCGATTTTCGCGTCCGGGTCCAGCTCCCTGATCTTGGGGAGCACATAGTGGTTGAACGAGGAGTACAAAATTCTCCCCTGCATGCCCATTTCGCGTTCAAGTGCGATGAGCTTCTCCCAAATGCCCCAGTAGATGACGATATCACATTTGATTTCCACGTTGATAAAAAGATCGGTGGGCTTTAAGAGTTCGTATACCTCGGGCAGCGTGGGAATGTGCACATCGGAAAACCCTTCCTTGCCATTGAAAAAATCCAGCCGCTTCAAATCGGCCAGCGTCTGATCCACCACACGTCCATGCCCGTTTGATGTCCTGTCCACCGTTTCATCGTGGATCACCATCAGGTGCCCGTCGGCGCTTTCATGCACATCCAGCTCAATGCCCTGCGCACCCATCTTGATTGCCAGCTCAAATGCGGGGAGCGTATTCTCCGGCGCATACGCGCTTGCGCCCCGGTGCGCCCATACCTGTGTCGGCATAAAAATACCCCCATTTCCATGCGTATACCCTTAGTATGCGCCCAATGGAATGGGGGATCAATATCTGAATAGAAAAACAGGGATAAAAACCAAATCAGTAGCTTACCACGCTGACCTGCCCGCTTTCCACCAGGGAGATAAACAGCTGCCCCAATTCCGGGTCAAACTGCTTGCCGAGGTTGACGCGGATTTCCTGCAGCGCCGCCTCCACGGGCATGGTCTCCTTATAGGAGCGGCGGGAGATCATGGCGTCAAACGAATCTACAATGTTCAGGCACCGCCCGCCGATGGGAATGTTCTCCCCGGCGATGCCGCGGGGATACCCCCTGCCGTCAAACCTCTCATGGTGGGCAAGCACCACCGGAATGACGTAATCGAGTGAGGGGAGATGGCGGATCATTTCAATGGAGCGCTCCACATGCCCGCGCATGATGCGGAATTCCTCATCCGTCAGCTTTCCTTCCTTGGAGAGGATGCTGTCCGGAATGCCGATCTTCCCGATATCATGTAAAAGCCCTGCCTGGCGGATGATTTCCACATGTTCTTCGCTCAACCCTGCGGCGGCCGCAAGCTGCGCCGCGTAGGAGGAAACGCACTGGGAATGGCTGAACGTATAATGATCCTTCGCGTCGATCGCGGCAGTCAAGGCATATATGGTGGAGGTATACTCCTGCACGATAGACGCCTTGCTCTTCGTGGTCATCGGATCGTCCATCGTGTTTCGCGTATAGGTCATCACGCGGTTTTTGCCATTCTTTTTTACCGAATATACGGCAAGGTTCGCGTAGGAAAGCAGCTGGTCCGTATTCGCGGCGGCGGTGGGGTACGCACAGATGCCCGCAGAAAACGTGAGGAATTTCTGTGAGCTGCCGCCCGACTGCGCCAGATAGCTTGCAAAGCTTTCCTTGACGCGCTGCGCGACTTCCTCCGCGGTGGAAGCGCCGGAAAACGGCAGGCTGACCGCAAACTCCTTGCCGCCATAGCGCGCAACCGCGCCCCGGTTCCCGACAACGCCCTGCACGATATGGGCAAAGTGCTGCAAAACGCGGTCCCCTTCGCCGCTGCCATACAGCTCGTTGTAGAGCCTGAAATCGTCAAGATTAAAGAGGATCACCGCGATTGAATGGGAACGCGCACGCTGGAAATCCTCCTGCAGTTGCTGGTTGAAATGGCGGCGGTTAAAGAGCCCCGTCAGAGAATCCCGCTGCGCTTCGCGTTCGATGGTCTCGTACAGGTTGGCGTTTTTAATGGCAATGGAAACGATGGAAAGCACCGACTCCATGAAGTTGACTTCATCGTACGTATAGGGCCGCCGGTTGATTTTTTCGGAAAGCAGCGTCATGCCTACAAGCATCCCGTCGCACTTGATGGGCAGTATCAGCGCAACGCCAAGGCTCTCGAGCAGCTGCTTCTCGGTCTCCCACATGGACTTATACTGTGTGGTCTGCAAAAACTCATTGTACACCACCGCGCGGTCGTTCTGCTGCAGCCACTGCACGAGGGAATTGTCTTCCCTGAGCATCAAACGCTTGTTCAGGCAGGAATAATCCGACGTCGTGCGGTAGCACTGCTCCTCGGGCACATGCAGGCAGACCTGGATTTGCGCCGTCGAGCTGCTTTCCCGCAGGAAATCCACATAGGTGACTACGATTTCGCTCAGTTTAAGCGTCTTGTTGATGGCAAGTGAAAAAGTCTTCATCTTGTTTTCGCGCTCAATCTGATCCTTGATAAACAGCGACTCATGCAAAGAATTGAGCAGGCTGAAGATCAGGATGCCCATGAGGGAAAATAAGATTGCCATGAACATGGCGCGGTCAAACACCGTCTGTGCCAATGTGGTAGCAAGAAAGCGGTCCACCGTGTGGTAGCCCATCACAAGCAGCACCGTCGTAATGATGGCGGAAATCAGGTATGTAGCGCCCTTGGAGGTCATCTGGCTGAGCGCGTAGACCCGCTTTTTATACAGCGCATAGTAGATGCAGAACGCGTTGAACGTGCAGGCAAACGAGTCCGTAGGGATCGACCCGAGCGAGGGGATCAAGTCCAGCAGCGTCAGCCCGAACATCGCAAGCACACCTATGATCAGCGGTCTGAAGTGGGAACGGTTGAGCATGCCGTTTTTGATGTTCTTGGAAAGAATGCGGCCAATAGAGCCCAGCACCGCCGCCGCGTACAGGATCAGGAACCAGACCGCGGGCTGCACGATATATTCAAATTCTTTTTCGCCCTCAGAATTGATGATGAGCGGATGGGCAATGAATGTGTCCAATTGGTTGAGTACAATGACGACGACCGTCAGCACGCCCCACAGATATTTGAGGAAGATCGCCCGTTCATTGGTGAATGCACAGGCAAGCAGAAAGTACAGGTATGGCACCAGGCAGATGCCCGAAAGGGAAACTTCAAACCAAAACAGCATGCCGGGATACAATTCCAGGCGCATGAAGAGCGAGCCGCCCGTCCATAGAATGAAGGAGACCAGCAGCGCCATAAAGGAATAGATCACGGGACTCTTCTTGGCCGTCCACATCGTGAGGAATAAGAAAACATTACACAATAGGCCAATGAGCGGAATCAGGTTAAACGCAACGTCATTCAGCGACAAAAACCGTCACCTCCCCTGCCCATTTCCCCATTCTGCAGGTACATCAGGTTGATGATCTCCTGCTGGGGCGGGTTCATTTTCCGGATCGGTTTGCCGTATTTTGCTGCATACGCTTCCATCATGCCGCGCGTAAGCAATGTGACCTGCAGCGGTTCAATGCCCAGAAGCTTCTTCAGATCTCTGTAGTCATGGTCGTAATGGCGGAAATAGATGCTCATATGGTCGCAGATGAGCTGCCGGTTGAATTCGGCGGAGCCCTGCGCGGTCTCGTCGATTTCCACATACATGTGCATGAAGGAACGCTTCTGGTCATCATACTGCTTGCGCGCAAACCAGCCCGCAACGGGGAGGCGGGAGACTTCAATCACCTTGTTGATCGCCCGCTCGGTAATGCGCGTAAAGCCCGCGATATCGATGATCTTTGGCACGCGGTCCACATATTCAAACTGCGGCAGGCGGATATTGTCCTGCTCGTTCTTCAAGCGCAGGCAGCGGTAAACATCGCCCACGCGGTAGCGTATAAACGCGCCGCCCTTTAAAACGGTGATGACGATCTCGTAGTTTTCATTGGCGACAAGCTCGTCCATCAAGAACGTACGCGGCGTATAGGAGGGATCCTCCATATTCCTTAGCATGTCGCTTTCGGGAATGAATTCATAGAAGCAGGCGTCGGGGAAGAAGACAAGCCCGTTCTTGCTCCATGTTTCCGTCGCAATACAGGTCGGCTCCGTTCCACCCGCAATTTCAAGCGGCCGGCAGCCCCACGCGTGCTCCAGGTCTTCCTTAAATAGTGCGGAATCCGTCCCCACGCAGACAAAGCCGTTGAGACGAAACAAATCCTTGGGCAGCACCGGCTTCCCGTCCCGGTAGCTTTTGTATTTTGCGTTTAAGATGCGCCAGAGCATATGCGGCTTTACAAGCACCTGCCGTTGCTTTTCTCCTGTGGCAGTTCTGCTTAAACTGAAATTCTTTGTGATGGCGTATACGATGCTGCTCATGCCGAAAAACAGGTCGATGCCACCCTGCAGGCTTTGCCGGAACCCGACCCTGTTTTGCTCGCCGAACGACATTTTCAGCGCGTCCTTGAGCGGCGGCAGAAAATGCAGATCCATCTCGGACTTCATCAACAGCGGCAGAAGCCCCGTGGGGTATGGAAGCGGCGCCAAGCCGTACAGCGCGCGCTGGCTGGTGCTGACACGGAATTTCCCGCGCCCGGAAGCCGTTGCAAGCAGCAAAGCTGCAATAATGTTGCTTTTGTAAACGGAAAGCATTTCCTCGCTGTAGGGCGCTACCTTAGACGGGTGGCTTCCGCTTTCCCATGTGGTTTCGAGCCAAACCACAGGGGGTACGGGAAGTGCCGCCTCATTTTTTGCAAGGAGGACGTCCGCATAATCGTCATAGGTGGTCAAAGGAACAGTTTTGCGGAACTCCGTCACGGTTTCGGGGAGTTTGCCGCCCATAATCCGCTGCCCAAGCCCGCTCTTTGCATAAAGCATGAGCTGTTCCTGCAGCAGGCGAAGCTGGATCTGCATATATTCTTCTATGGAGATGTCCAAAAATCCGCAGTATTTCTGCCAGATCTGCTCATGCGTGAGCTCCTTGAGCTCCTGCTTGAAAGACATATGCACGTCCCCCCTCCCTGTCCGCCAGTGTTTGAAAACCCAAAAATGCTATGGCTTCTTCAAAAACGCGCGGATGCTTCGCCCATTGGGCAGCAAAAACGGCACCTCGCGCCGGTATACTTCGTATCCTCCGATATACTGTGGAAACAGGTATCTGTCCTCAACGAAGATATACAGAAAATTCAAAGCAGGAAACAGGATTGCCCCCAGGAGCATCCCAGTTCCCCCACAAAACAAATACAGCAACCAGTATAAAAACAGGAAGCACCAGCCGCCCGGATGGCGACACAGCGCGTATACGCCCGTTGTCACAACCTTTGTATTGCCATCCCCATACGTCTTTTTTGCAGGCAACGCGCCAAAGAGCACATAGAGATACAAAAACAGCGTCAGCGCCGCAAGTATGCCAAATGGAATGCGCCACGCCTGTATGCCCGCACGGAGCGCGGGCAAAAGCAGCAGGATTGTGGCACTAACAAGCAGCAGCCCGCCTAAGAGAAACCAGCCTTTCGCATGCTGCCTTCCCTTTGCCTTTGCGGCGTCAAACAGCAAAAAAGCAATAAAGGCGCAGCCGCCAAGCAGCAGATGCCATACCATCAGGCGTCTTCCCGCCTGACAAACGCAACCCCTACGGCGGAAGGACCTGAGTGCAGGCCGATCGGCGGCCCGACGATGCCGATGCGAAGCGGCGCTTCGGGCGCAAACGCACGGATCATTTCTTCTACCCTGCGCCCGCGGTGCAGATCATCCCCATGAAAGATGCACGCATCCCTTGTCCGGTCGGCTTCCTTTTCATAGTGGCGCGCCAAAGAGCGCATACCTTCCCTAGCATTTCGCAATAGCCCCACAGGCCGGATCAAACCTTCCGGGAACGAAAACAACGGCCTGACGCCCAGCTTGTCCGTAAACAGCGGGCCAAGGGCGCTGACCCTGCCGCCCTGCCAAGCGCATTTGAGGGATTCAAACATAAAGTAAATACAAATCCGGGAGCGGAACACGTCCAGACGCTCCATAATTTCCTTCGCCGTCAACCCTTCATTTGCAAGGCGGTTTGCCTCCCGCACAATAAGCCCCATCCCGTGGGAAGCGGAAAGAGAGTCATAGATATGGATGGAAACCGGGAAACCCTCTTCCTGCGCAATGCGCGCCGCAAGCAACGCCCCGTTCATGGAGCCGGACATCTTGGATGTCAGCACCACGCATATAATTTCATCGTATTCACGCGCACGCTCAAACACGCGCATGAACACGGCAGGCCCGGAATGGGCGCTTGTCGGGAGCTTGTCCGTTGTGCGCAGGATGCGGTACAGCTCGGCGGACCCGATATCCACCTGGCTGTAATATTCCCTTTCTTTGTGTGTCACAAGATCCGGAATTAGGAAAATGCCTTCCTGTTCCGCTTCTTCCATCAATATATCGCAGCCGGTCTGTGCGACAATACAGGTCCGTTTTTTGGAACTCATGTCCTAGACTCCTAACATGCGTTTTTCTCTATTGAAAGGGAAATCAATTTATTCTATAAAATTATAGAATAAAAATCAACTCCGTTCACTGGATTTTGACAAATATTTGTTGATTGCAGGGCATAAAAATGGCCGTTCACCGCTGATTGCGGCGTTTTAATGTATATTTTACACCCATTTTATGAGAACCGCACTCACCTGTATGCATAGAAATCATATCCGGCTTCCCAAACGCATATTATACGCCACAGCCCGCCCGTCTCCATATTGAAAAAAGAACGGTTTTGCTTAAAGCGCTATTGACGCGCCTTCGTTTGCGTGTATAATAGATGTATTATATTTATCCATTGTATACACGCATGCACGCATGCAATAAAATCTGTAAAGGAGAACGGTATGAGCAAGATCGTATTCGATGACCA
>JAEYLA010000019.1 GCA_023461495.1 Bacillota bacterium
CATGCCGAACACAGCAGTTAAGCCCTTATACGCCGAAAGTACTTGGTTGGAGACGACCCGGGAGGATAGGTAGCCGCCGGCTCCCAACAAAAAACAGCACTCATGTGAGTGCTGTTTTTTGTTGGGAATGCTTTTTATGTTGGGATAGTTAAAATAGCTTATTGATCTTTGATTAGGGCTACAGCATATAAAATTACCTCTTCGGGCGTAGGGCAGGCCCCTTTATGGGGTACGGATTTCCAAAACGCTTGAGTTTTCGGATCGGGATTTTCCAATGCAATATTAATGGCAGTTTCTATTTCGTGGCGCATGGCGTCAACGTTGATTCCTTCCCGTTGGGCGAGCTGGTGAAGCGCTTTTTCTGCCTTTGCCGTATTCATATCATTCTCCTTTTCAAGTATGTGTAACATGTCTGACAAGACATAATAGAACTTATAAGATAATTCTACAGAATACATACTATACATGCCAACCTTGCATTTTAAATAGCGGAGAATTGTGATGGAGTATGGTACGGTCAGGATAAAGCTGGAAGAGCTTATCAAAAGGGAAGGCATCAGCAAGAATAAATTGAGCCATAGGGCGGAAATGCAACGTTCACAGATTAACAATTACTGCAATAACACAATAAGCAGATTGGATATTGATGTTCTCGCCCGAATTTGCACGGTACTTAATTGCCATATTAGCGATTTGCTGGAATTCATTCCTCCAAGCAAGGAGTAATAATTTCTGAAAACACAAAGGCGCCCCACACTGCGAGGCGCCTTTGTAGAACGTTGTATTTGGGTCAACAGGACTGAAACAGTCCCAACGCCTGCTCGTAGCTTGGCATGGCCATCATGCCGCCCTTCTTGGTGGCGCACAGCGCGCCCACGGCGTTTGCAAACTGCACGCGCTCCCGGATGCCATATTCCGGATGATTGAACTGCAGGAAGATGGAAGCGCCCATAAACGCGTCTCCGCAGCCTGTGGTATCCACGGCCTGTACCGGGAACCCGTCTACAAACCCCTGCTCGGCGGCGGTGGCGTAATAAGAGCCTTTCGCGCCGTAGGTGATATAGCAGGTCTTGATGCCCATCTCTAAAAGCTTGTTTGCACCGGAAGCGGGATCATCGGCCGATACATGAAGCAGCATGGCCATTTCTTCTTCGGAAAGCTTGACGATATCCGCAAGAGGCAGCGCGCCGTAAAGCTCCTGTATGGCCTGCTCCTTGCTGTCCCACAGCATTGCACGGTAGTTGGGGTCATAGGAAACCTGGATGCCCCGCTCCTTGGCGTAACGCACAGCGGAAAGCGTAGCCGCGCGCGCAGGATCACGCTTTAATGTCAGAGAACTAAAATGCAAATTCCGGCACTGGTCAATCAGAGAATAGTCAAGCAGTTCTTCCTTCAACTCCGTATCAGCGCCCGGATCGCGCAGGAACGCAAATTCGCGTTCACCGTTGTCCTGCAGGCTGACAAAAGCAAGCGTTGTGTGGATGACGGGCACGGTCTGTACCCCGCGCGGCTCAATCTTACAGGTGGTCAGCGTTTGCTTCAAGAAGCGGCCGAACAGGTCGTCGCCCACGGCGCCGATCACCGCCGCCTTGCCACCCAGTGCGGAAACTGCCGCCGCACAGTTGGGCGGTCCGCCGCCGGGGTTCATTTCATATGCCGGGTTGCCCATGGAACCGCGGCCGGAAGGGGTAAAATCAATCAGATATTCGCCTGCGACAACGATATCAAACATAAGCCCTCCTCATCACTTGCAGCGCATTTACCGGTTTAGTATAACACATTTTATATTCTGACAGGAATGAAAAAGCGGCCTTCTGCCGCTTTGGTGACTCACGCGTTACTTGGAGTTGTTCACGGCTGCATCGGCATATTCGCGCAGCACACGCTCCATTTCTTTTGCCGGCATGGGATGGAAGTAATAATAGCCCTGCACCTCGTCGCACATGCGCTGGGCGAGAAAATCGAACTGCTGCTTGGTTTCCACACCCTCTGCGATCACCTTAAGCCCGAGGTTCTTGGCAAGGCTGATGATGATCTTTGTCACAGCCTGGTCCTTGTGCGTGCCGCCGATGCTGTGCACAAACTGCATATCCATCTTGATGCGGTCAATCGGCAGCAGCTTCAAGCGCCCTAAAGAGGAATATTCCGTGCCAAAATCGTCAATCGAAATAGAAATGCCCAGGTTTTTGAGGCTTTGCAGCGTATGCAGCGTATGCTCCACATGATTGAGGGCAGCACTTTCCGTGAGCTCAAGTTCCAGAAGTCTCGGGCAAAAACCTGTTTGAAACAGTACGCCGGAGACAACCTGCGCAAACTCCGGGTTGTTGAATTGGATTGCGGAGATATTGACAGCCATACGCAGGGCGGGAAGTCCCATCGCCTGCCATTCCATGCTTTGCTCGCAGGCGGTGCGCAGCACCCATTCGCCGATTGGGTGGATCAACCCGGTATGCTCCGCAAGCGGGATGAACCCGGAAGGCGGGAGGATGCCAAGCTGCGGATGCTGCCAGCGCAGCAGCGCCTCCAGGCCGATCATATGCCCTTCCTTTACATCAATTTGGGGTTGGTAATACAGCAAAAGCTCGTCCCGCTCCAATGCATGGTAAAGGTGGTTTGTCAGCTTCAGGCGGTCCGTGACCTCCTGTTTGAGGGTGGTTGAGCAGATGACATATTGGTTTTTCCCCTTGGCCTTTGCCTGGTACATCGCGATATCTGCATTTTTCACCAATGCGTCCACACTGTCCCCATCGGCGGGGCAGACAGAAATGCCCGCGCTCGCGGTAATGTGGAACGCCTGTCCTTCGAGGTAAAACGGCGCGCGGAACAGATGCATGATGCGGTCGGCAATCATAGGGATATCATTGGCGGAATTTAAATCATTGATCAAAATCAGGAATTCGTCCCCGCCAAAGCGGGAGACGGTATCTTTAGGGCGCAGGGAAGCAATCAGCTGTTGGGAAATCAGCCGCAAAAGCAGATCGCCGCTTTCATGGCCCAACGTATCGTTCACATTTTTGAACGAATCGACATCCAAAAATAAAACGGCAAGCTGCCGGCCACGCCTTGCGGCAGCTTTGATGGCCTGGTCCACACGGTCGTTGAATAGCGTGCGGTTGGGCAGGTTTGTCAGCGTATCGTAATAGGCCATCTCATTGATGGCGCGCTCGGACTCAGCCTTGGAAAGGGCGTCGCCAAGCATGTTGGCGATAATCCGCATGGCGGCGAGATTTTCTTCCGAGCAGGCGCGCCGTGAGGGGCATTTGAGCACAAGGATACCCAGGGAAATGTTTTGGATGCGCACGGGAAAAACAGCAGCGGCATGGGCCTTTTCCGCCTCATCATGCAAGGCGGTTGCCTGACCGATCTCCATGCCGAGGAATGTTTCCTCTATGGAAGCCGCATCCTCCCTGCGCCATTGCAGCACATGGTTGATGGTTGTTCCACCGCCAAGTGTGAGCAGCATATAAGTATGCGGGACTTCAAAAAACACGCCGAGCTGCATGAGCGCATTTTCGATTTTCGGCTGGATATTATACAGGCCCGATGATACAAGGTCTGAGGAAAGCTCAAAGAAAAGCTGCTGCAACCGTACCTGGGCCTTGCTTTGCCTGAGGCGGAGCACATATATTTTGTGAACAAAGAGCGCGATGCCGCATCCGAACACTAAAAACCCCATCCGGATCAAATAGGTGGAGTCGTTGATCACCACGGTACGCATTGGTGCCAAAACCCAGAGCGCAAGCTGGCTTGCCAAAGCCGAAACGGTCATAATGATCAGCCCGGATCGGCTTTCAAGCAGCAGGGAAATGAGCAGGAGGAAGAAGGGAAAGATCCATATGCCAGATGCGCCGTTGTGCGCAAAGTGCAGTGTGATGGCCGGAATGGAAATACAGATGGCAGTAAGTATGAGGTTGCTTTTCGTTTGCTTTTGTAGGCGTGATTTTGAAAGCAGCCCGGTAACCGCGCCAAAGCCTAACAGCAGCAGGGAAAAGGGAAGCACCGTCTCCCATACAATGGAGCGGTGCCTCAAATACTGGGTCAAAAAGTATAAAAGCGCACCTGCGACATACATCAGCGCCAGCGAATCATACAGGCGCGTATACATGCGCTCCGTTAAAATCAGCTGGTCCGCCGCAGGTTCATTGGCATGCATCCACCCGTATTTGCGTACGCAAAAAAACAGGTAGGTGACACAGCACAGCAGCGGAACCATGGTCAATTGCACCAATTTGAGTGAAAAAACAATGTTGATTGAAATATACAGGCCCATCGAAAGAAGCGTGCTCCAAACAAAAAGATGCAGCAGCGTTTTGAGGGGCAGTCCAAAGCGGGAAGCGGCGTTTTTTGAATACCGGAACAGCAGCAGCGCGCAGAGCAAAGAAGCAAGAAGCTGATAGACGATATAGAACCAATCCCATACGTGGAAGGCGCCCGCCGGCAGATAGCCAAAACGCGTAGAAAGCAAGGAAAACGGATTAAGCTCCGGCAGGGAATACAGCGGGCACATTGCGATGCCCGCAACGCCCGACCCATACAGTGCCGGATAAATCCAAGGCTTCTTCAAAACGGAGGCGTTATTGGATTGCAGAATGTAATGCAAGAATAGGGAATAGGAAAAGACGCCGCCCAATAAGGCAATGCGCAGGAAAAGGATGCAGGTATCCACGCTCTGTGTCGTATTGGAAATGGAAAACCCAAAGGCCCAGAGCAGGATGCACAGGCAAAGAAAAAAATAAGTGCGGTTGTACTTTTCGTGCGTTGCCAATTGCAGCACATAAAATGCAAAAAATGCAACAAGGGCGCATATGACAAAAAAGATGACGGAGATCAGCGTGGGAAGAATATGCATCGCCTTATACACCCTTTCGCTCTCTATTTAAAGATATCGGTATTCCGTTCACCCGGCTGAAGTCAAGAAGCGTAAATTTTGGAAAAAAATAATTGCATTGACACCACTATATCAATTTGATATAGTGGTGTCAATTCGGAAAGGACAACCGTCAAATGGGAAAAGAAAACACCACACGCTATATTCTGCTGGGCTTTTTGCACCATGAGGATATGAGCGGGTATGATCTTAAAAAGCGGATGGACCTAAGCATCAGTCATTTTTGGAATGCAAGTTTTGGGCAAATCTATCCTGCGCTGCGGGAGCTGCTTATAGAAGGTCTGGTGGAACAGCGGGACTGTGCTTCCGAAAAAGGGCCCAATCGGCTTGTATATTCCATTACGGAGCAGGGAAAACAGGCGCTTTTTGTCTGGCTCAAAGCACCGGAGGACAAGGAATATTTCCGCTCGGAGCTGCTGCTGAAGCTCTTTTTCAGCGCGGGCGTACCCAAGGAACACAGCCTTGCGCGCGTGGAGGCTTTTCGCGCAAGGCAGGAACCAAATCTGTTTCTCATGCAGCAGTTCACAGCGGAGCTGGAGTCCATTTTGGAGGACGCGCCGGATCACCGGCAGTATTACCTCACGGCGCTGTTTGGGAAATACGTGTATCAGGCGTATGTGGACTGGGCAAAGGAAGCCGCCCGGTTGCTGAAAGCATAATTGGTTTGTTGAGGAGTTATTTATGAAAAAACGTCAGCATATCCGCCGCGCGCTGCTGCTAATCTCGTTTCTGCTGTTTCCCATCACCATCAACTATTTTTCGCCCTACCTTATTTTGCAGGGGAGCATGGAGGGCGTACTTGCGGGAAGCGGACTTCTGTTTTTAGGGCAATTTCTGTGCTCCATCGCACTTGGCCGCCTGTTTTGCGGCTGGCTGTGTCCGGCAGGCGCGTTGCAGGAACTATGTACGGGCATTGTGGATCGGTCGGTCAAACAGCGGGCGCGCTATATCAAGTATGGTATCTGGGTGCCGTGGCTCGGCGCAATCATCGCGGGCTTTGCGGCGGCGGGCGGCATGCGTCGCGTGGAACCGCTGTACTATACGGACGGGGGAATCTCCGTCAGCGCGCCTGCCAACTATGTCATCTATTTCGGCGTGATTTTACTGCTCCTTATCCTGGCTTTCACGGTAGGCAGACGCGGGGCCTGCCATACCGTATGCTGGATGGCGCCGTTCATGGTGCTGGGCGGACTTTTGGGCCGAGCGCTGCGTATTCCTGCGCTGCAGATGAAGCCCGCGCAGCAGGGCTGCATGTCCTGCAAGGCGTGCGACAAGGCCTGCCCCATGAGTCTGCCGGTGCAATCCATGGTGCGGCAGGGCGATATGCGACATGCGGAATGCATCCTGTGCGGCAATTGTGCGGACGTCTGCCCGCGACATGTGATTGAAATGGGATTCCGGAGAGCGCCAAAGCGGATAGAACCGGCAGCGGGGATGAACCGTTAAGCAAGTTGATAAATAGAGAGGAAGCCGCATCGGCGGCTTCCTCTCTATTTTTGTTATTGCATTCAAAGCGCCTTGCGCATGCAGACGGATGCTTCCATGCCGACATACGGGCCATAATTGGGAATAGCGGAATACCCCATATTGGTATAGAGCGCGATGGCGGAAACAAAAGGCCGCCCGGTTTCAAGAATCAGGCTGTGGTAACCTTTGTCTTTCGCTTTCTCCTCCAACGCCTGCATCAACAAGCGAGAAAGCCCACGCCCACGGTATTCCTCGCGTATGAAGACGCGCTTGACTTCCGCGGTTCCTTCTTTATATTTCTTGAAGCTGGCGCACCCCACGGGCAGCGCGCCGTCATAGAGCACAAACACGTCGTGGATGTGCGTGAGCGCGTTGTGCGGCACGTATTCCGCACGGTGTTCTTCGCCGCCTGCAAGTGTGTTGAGGTGCGCGTCGAGCATCGAGCAGAGTAGAATAAAATCCGGGTCGGCACCATTCGTATAGCGCAGTTCCATGCTAGCCTCCTTGCATTGCCTATCCGTGTAGTATACGCGAAACCTGCATCGCCTGCAAGAAAACAAACGCCTGCTATTTCGCCATTGCGTTGATATCGCGTTTTTTCGCCGGTGTACAATGCCAGGCCTATCCGTACAGCCGGTTTGGAGATATAATGACCATAAGCGATTTTTATTTCACTTCAAAAGGAGCAGAATATGGGTCTTTACAAAACCGGTGAGATTCTCAAGGATGCACAGGCGAAGAAATATGGCGTCGGCTTCTTCGACGTCGTGGACCTGCATATGATCCGCGCTTATATCACGGCGGCGGAAGAGGTCAATTCGCCCGTGATTTTCGGGCCTGCCGAAAGCCTGATGGGTTACAGCAGCTTTGAATGGATCGCGCCCTTGATGCTGCAGGCTGCGCGTATGGCAAAGGTACCCGTTGCCATTCATATGGACCATACCTACCGGTACGACGTCATGCTGCAGGCCATGCGCCACGGGC
>JAEYLA010000020.1 GCA_023461495.1 Bacillota bacterium
TACAGCGCCGCTTTTACCACTGTCCCGCCATTGTCCAGCCCCAGCAGATACCGTTTGCTCATGCCCGCTCCTTTTTAGCTGAAGGCGCGCCGACATGTTTCAGGCGGGCGCATCCACCACTTTGATCCGCTTTTCTTCGGGTATTGTTTGAAATATACAGTCGTTCACGTACGCACGCTCCGGCAATGCGCACAGTATATGTACTTCGGCGCAGCCATACGGAAATCCTGCCTGGTGCCATACGCCGGGCCGGGTGACAACCAGCGTGCCCTTGGGGATCAGGAATACCTTTATATCGTCCCACGGCTCTTCACCCTCCTGGCAGGCGGGCGCGACATGCATGAGGTAATCTCCATCCAGGCAGAGAATTGCCTCGCAGGTATGGTTGTGATACTCCGCATTTTCAATCACCCATTCCTCCTTCGCGCGTACCACGCAGCAGGAATAGGAGACCATATCGGCGCCGCCAAGCGTCTGCTGCACCATGTCCCGGTAAAACTCCACCGGCGGCCCGCCAAAGTGCGCACCCTCCGGCGCAAGGATGCCGGCATAGGACCCGTACGGCGCAAACGCGTCACGGGTCAGGCGATGATAGCCAATCGTTCTCATGCGTTTGCCCTCCTAGAAGGAAGCCTCAAGAACCTTGCGTACATCCTCTGCGGATATGGGCGCCGCGGGGTCAATCTCGCAGCCGCCGCTCATATAGCCGACAGTGCCCGCAATAATTTTGTCAAAGTCCTCACGCCGTACGCCCTGCTTGGAAAGCGGGGTATCCATGCCGATATCGCGGATCAATGCTTCCACCGCCTGCACGGTTTGTTCCGTCGTCCAGCCTTCGGGCACGACATCATAGCCGGAGAGCCATGCGCCGATGCGCTTGTATTTTTCGGGGCTCCTGTCCATGCTGTGCCGCATGGCCGCAGGCGTCATGGCGGCCAGGCTCTCCCCGTGTACGGTGTTGCACACGCCGCCCACCGCGTGCGCCATCGCGTGGCACATGGTGATGACGGCAATTGCAATGCCATAGCCGGAGAACGTATCCGCAAGCGCCATCATGACGCGCGCTTCCACATCGCTTCCGTCCATGACCACCCTGCGCAGGTACTTGCCGACCAATTTAATGGACTTCTCGCAGTACAGCTCGGAAAACGGCGTCGCGTTCTTGCTGGTATACGCCTCAATCGCATGCGCCAGCACATCGTACCCGGTAGAAGCGGTCATCTTCACCGGAAGGGAAATCATCAGCTCCGGGTCCACAATGGCTACCTTTGCAAACAGCAGCGGCGAGCCTGCGCCGGGCTTCTCCCCCGTTTGGGTATTGGTGATCACGGAATACGGCGAAATGTGGCTGCCGGTGCCCGACGTCGTCGTCACGGCGATAATCGGCAGCGCCGCATAAATCGTCTTCTCTCCCATCCAATAGCTCCATAGGTCCTCACCGCCCTGCGCTACCGCTACGGCAATGCATTTGGCCGCGTCAATCGCGCTGCCGCCGCCCAGGCCGATGACGACATCGCAGTTTTCCCGCTTTGCAAGCTCTGCGCCGGCAAGCGCTTCATGCAAATGGGGGTTGGGCGACACATCACAGAAAAATACGCTGCCCACACCGGCTTCCTGCAGGTATGCCTCTATTCTCTCTGTCAGGCCGCTGGTTCTAAAAAACGGGCCGGTCGTAACAAGGAGCGCCTTTGTTCCGTGCGCTTTTACATGCGTCCCGATCGTTTCAAGCTTTTTTAACCCGAAGATTACATTTACCGGTACAAAATTCTCAAATTCCAACATACTGTTCTCTCCTTTACATCTTTGCAATACATGCTTTTTTTAGTCACGATCCCGTCAGGGTCATGCGGCGTCCGGCTTCTTCCTGTTTGCTGAGCAAGAATTCCCTTGCCCGTTTTACGTTGGGAATCGAATTCAGATCGTCATCAGACCACATTTCCACCACAAACGGCCCTTTGTAGCCGATGCTTCCAAGGAGCATGAAGAATTGCGTAAAATCCACAATCCCTTCCCCAAATTCCACCCGCCTGAACTCGTTCTCCCGCGTATCCTTCAGATGAATAGCCGCAATGTGCCCGCATCCGGAGCGGAAATCCGCTTCAATATCCACCTTGCGCGAGGACAGGTTGCCGATATCCGGGTAAATGCTCAGCCAGGGCGAGCCGATCTCTCGGATATACGGCATAATGTTCGCGATGGAGCCCATCAGCTCGGTATCCATCGTTTCAATGGCCAGCATCACGCCGTAGCGCTCCGCGGCGTCCACACAGTCCCTGAGCGATTGCACGAACAGCGCCCGCGTGACCTCGTCCGATTCGTTGTAATATTCATCGTATCCGGCAAGCTGCACCACGCGGATGCCCACGCCGACAGCAAGCTGTATGGCAAGCCGGATCATCTCCACGCCCTTGCCGCGCACATCACTCTCCCTGCTGCCGATGGGGTAGCGCCGGTTGCCGCTCAGGCACATGGTCAACACCGGCACCCCCGTCTTTGTAACGGCATTGCGGATGCTCTCCTGCGTCTGCTGCAGCCGGTACAGCCGGTCCAGCCGTTCATCCGACTCGTCCACGCTCATTTCCATAAAGTCGTAGCCGGCATACTTTGCAAAAGAAAGCTTTTCTTCCCATGTCAGATATGCGGGCAGCGCTTTTTCATATAATCCGAATAAATTTACCTCAGCCACAAAAGCACCTCAGCATCAAAACTATTTTATCGCCCTGCGTCCCTTTTCCCGGCATTGACGCCCGTAAGCTATGCGCATACCTTCTGCCTGACCAAAAGATGGTTGAGCGTAACCGCCATAATGAGCACAGCGCCCTTTGCAAACGCCTGATAGTAGGGTTCGATGACCGTCATGAGGCCGGTCGTCATGCACATGATGATCAGCGCGCCGATGACCGTCTTCGCCACCGAGCCTTCCCCGCCGGCAAACGCCGTGCCGCCCAGCAGCACCGCGATGATACAATCCGTTTCCATGCCGTCCCCGGAAAGCGGATCGCCCAAAGACATGTAGCTGGCCCGCGCAAACCCCGCGAACGCCGCGAGCACGCCCACGATCGCATATAAAATCCACACGATCTTAACCGCGTTAATGCCCGAAAGCTCGGCGGCGGTGCGGTTGCCGCCGATTGCGGCGGCATATTTGCCCAATATGGTTCTCCGCTGCACGATGATGAGTATCACAATCAGCGCCAGCGCCACATAAAACGCGGCGGGCAACCCAAGCAGCAGGGGCTTTCTCGCATACTCGTTGATATATGCGGGCATCGACTGGGTTGCGGTGCTCTTAATGGCCGATATGCCGTCCGGCACAATCAAAAGCGCAGCCCCTTTATACACGTTGAGCGTTACCAGCGTTGCGATGACCGGCGTAATGCGAAGCCGCATCACCAGGTACCCGTTGATGAGCCCAAGCCCTACGCCCAAGAGCACCGTAACCGCCATGGCAATGACAACGGGGACTCCGTTTAGCACCAGCCAGGAAAACACGACTGCGCTCAGGCTCATTGCGCTGCCCACGGAAAGGTCGATATGGCCTGAAATCATCAGCAGCGTAAACCCGCCGCTGAGCGTCATGATGGGAACCGACATACGCACAAGATTGATCAGGCTGTCCGGGCTTAAGAAGTGCCCTCTGCCGAACAAATCGACCTCATCGAGCCGGATGACCGAAAAGATGACAACGATCAGCAAGAGAACGGCATAGATGTATGTGTTTTTCGCGATTGCCTTCCAGTCCGTACGCTGGCGGCGCGGAATGTTGATGGGATCTGTCATGAAGCAACTCTCCTTCAAAATTGTCGCCCGTTGGGGGTATACGAATGGGGGAACCGTTGTACCGCTGCGCGGGAATCCGTATTACCCCTTTCGCCTGTTCAACGCAATGCCCTGCGCAAGAATGGCAAGGAAGGTCACAATACCCTTGATCAAAAACTGCCAGTCAGGAGAGAGCAGCAGTCCTGTAGCCGCGGAAGTGACCACGGAGAGGATCAGCGCGCCAATCACCGTACCGAGCACCGACCCAAAGCCGCCCGATATGCTGGTGCCGCCCAGGAGCGCAATCACGAGCGCGTCAAACTCATACCCGAGCGCACGGTTAGAAAGGCCCGCCTTATATTCGGAGGCCATCAGCACCCCGGTAATTCCCGCAAGCAGCGCGCTCATCAGGTATAACAGCGTCAGGTGCCGTTCCACCTTTACGCCGGAAAGCCGCGCGGCCTCCATATTTGCGCCGATCAGGTAGGTGCGTCTGCCAAACACGTACTTTTTCTCGATCACGACAGCGATCAATACCAGCGCCGCCATGATGAGCACGGGCAGCTTGATCGCCGTCCCCGGCACAGCCGCGTTTCCAATCATCCCAAAGCTGTCCGGGAGATTGGTGTTTCTCTGCGCACCAAGTGCCGCGATCTGCGCAACCCCGCGTGCAATAGACATCGTGCCCAGCGTCACAATGATGGAAGCAACCCTGAGCCGCGCGATAAAGAACGCATTGATGCCGCCAATGACAAGCGCGCACAGCAGCGTGAGCACGACCGAGAGGCCGTAAGGCATCCCCAGGCCGCTTGCAAGCTCCATCCCGCCGTTCGGGCTTTGGCAAAAGTAAACGGACAATACCCCGGACATGGCGATGACGCCGCTCACAGACATATCAAAATTGCCCGTGATCAGTAAAAATGTCACGCCGATCCCCAGTATGATGACGTGCCAATAATTTGTGACGAGGTTGAGCATGTTGCGGGGGAGAAAGAAATTGGGCACAAACGCGCACGCAACGCCAAACAGCACGACAAGCACAATTCCCATAAACAGCGTAATGTACGCGTCATTGCTCAGCTTGCCTTTGATGGACTTTGGAATCGAGCTGCTTTCCACTACTGTGCCCCCCCTGTTACAATGTGAATGATCGTTTCGTAGTTGATATCGCGGCCGTTTTGCAGGCTGGCCTTCATCTCCCCGTCATACAGCAGGTAGATGCTGTCGCACAGGTTCACAATTTCGGGAAGCTCCGAAGAAAAAATCATGATGGACTTCCCTTCCCGGGAGAGCTGCCGGATGATATTGTAGATTTCGCTCTTTGCGCCAATGTCGATGCCGCGCGTCGGTTCATCCAGCATCAGAAGGTCCGCATCCGCAAACAGGCACTTGGCGAATACCACCTTTTGCTGGTTGCCGCCGGACAGTTTAGAGGTCTCCTTCTCGGTGCCCTTCGTAGCAATGCTGAGCTGATCGATAGAATCGATGGTGACCTGCTTTTCCATAGCGGTATTGATAAAGCCTCTTTTGGAGATCTTCTTCATATTCATTACGGGCACATTGCCGCGTATGGTGAGTATGGTAAACAGCCCCTGCGAGCGCCGTTCCTCCGGAACAAGCGCAATCCCCGCCTCAATCGCCTTGCTTGGGGACGGCTGGAGCTTCTTCCCTTTGAATAGAATCTCGCCCTCATACGGGTCGGCTCCGTAGATCGCGCGCGCAAGCTCCGTCTTGCCCGCGCCAACAAGGCCGTAGAACCCTACGATTTCGCTTTTTTTTACCGTCAGGGAAACATCCCGCAGCTTGTGGTTGCAGAGGCTCTTCACCTCCAGAATCGGCTCCGTTGCAGCCACCTCCGGCGGCTTATACGCTTCAAACACGGCCTTGCCGATCATGAGGCGTATGAGCTCGGCCCGGTCCTTCACCTCGCTCATGGGCTTTGTTTCAATATGCTTTCCATCGCGCATAACCGTGACATCATCGCCCAGCGCAAAAATTTCATCCAGCCTGTGGGAAATATATATAACGGTAACGTTTTTCTCCCGTAATCCTCTGATGATTGTAAAAAGCCGGTTGATTTCCGCCTCGGAAATGGCGGCTGTTGGCTCGTCCATGATGATCACGTCAGCATCGCTGGCCACCGCTTTTGCGATTTCAACAATCTGCTTTTTTGCTACGCTCAATGTAGAGACACGCTGCCTTGGATCGATGGAAGGTTCCAGGCTTTCAAGCACCCTGATGATTTTCTTGATCTTATCCGTCTTTTTCAAAAAACCAAATGAGGTGTCTTCCATGCCAAGCGTGAGGTTTTCTTCCACGGTCAGCTGATCCACCACGTTGAGTTCCTGAAACAACGTGCTGATGCCTTTTTGTTTTGCTTCCTTAGGGTTGCTGGCGCAATATTCGCTGCCGTTTAGCAGCACAACGCCGCTTGTGCGCGCCACAGCGCCAGTGAGAATTTTAATCAGTGTGGATTTTCCCGCGCCATTCTCGCCAACCAGGCAGTGGACGGTATTCCTCCTGATGGAAAAGCTAACGTCGTTTACAGCCCTGACGCCGGGATAATCCTTGACAAGATTCTTAATCTCAAGCACAGTATCACTTCTCATAAACAAGCCCTCACCTTAGAAAAGTAGCGCGGGAAGGGAAGCGCCCCTCCCGCGCGCAGGGTTTCCGTTTTCTTCCTTTATTGTACGTCCACGCCGAACTGGTCTTTGAGCCAGCGGGCCGCTTCTTCACGGGGCATCGTCCAATAGGAAACGTTGTACGCCTTTGCGAAGGTTTCTACTTCCGTATCGCCAATCTGCTTCAATTCGCCGTTGCGGATCGCAAAGAGATTGTCAATTCTCGCCCTTGCGGTTTCAACCGGAGGCAGGCCCATGGAGAGCTTTAAAGAGCTGTTGGGGTCATACACATCCTTCATTTCCACCGCGTCAAAGTCCACGCTACAGACGATCTCGGTGAGGGGCTTGCCATCCTGGAACTTGCCTCTGCCGGCCTCTCTGAGCGCAGCCATGGTGCCCACGGTCAGGTTGGAGGCTTCAGAGTAGATCAGGTTGACTTCGGGATGGGTTACGCAAAGATCGGCAATGATCTGCTTGGCGGCATCAGCGCCGGCGCTCGCATCGCGGCAGCCGAGGTCCGTCGCCGACGGATCCACAGAGAGGACGCCCTTTACGAACGGATCGGTACGGCCGGACTTTACTTCGGTATGGTTGGGCCAGCCAAGCTGTACCATCACGATAGGCTTATCGGGGTAAGCGCTCTTCCACTGCGTCGCCATCTCCACACCCATCTGGAAAGAGGTTCCCGCCTCATCGCTGCGCACAACCGACATGCCGGTTCCGGGGAACGGCCCAAAGAACGAAGCCATGGTGATGCCCGCTTCCATCGCAGCCTTGATACCGGGGATGGCCGCTTCGTCTTCCCACACATGCAGCGTAGCCATATCCATGCCCTGTGCCAGAAGCTGGTCGATGTTCTGGGTCATCACGGTGCCGTCGGACTGGCCGTCAAACACATAGACTTCCGCGCCATACTTCTCTTTTGCATACGCCTTTGCTACCGCAGCCTGCCCCTGATGGAACACATTGCTCATATCCGATACGAAGAATGCAATCTTAAGGGGTTTTTCCGGTTTCGGCGCTTC
>JAEYLA010000021.1 GCA_023461495.1 Bacillota bacterium
CGGCAGTTTTTAGAGCTGCAGCGCGGTACGGGGAAAAAAGGATGGTGGGGAAATAAGAAAAAAGGGGATATGCGTTGAAGGGTATTCTCCCGCAAAAAAACAGATCCGGCGTTTTGATTGCGCTCCGGATCTTCTTCGTATTGGCGGTGATTTATTTGCGCTCCGCAGGCTCGTTCTGGCAGACACTGCTGGGCCTTGGCGCGTGTTACCGTCTCGCGCAGGCGTTGAGCGCAAGGGTATCCCGCAAACCCAGGCGCAGCGCGTAGTAGCCCGCGCAGCCGATCATGGCAGCGTTGTCCGTACAGTATTTGAGCTCCGGTGAAAAGAAGGAAACATTGGCCGCTTCTGCCGCCGTCCTGAGGCTACCCGCAAGCGCGCGGTTGGCGGAGACGCCGCCTGCAAGCGCAAGCGCACTGCTATGCTGCTGTTGCGCCGCGCGTACGGCCTTGCTTGTGAGCACCTCGATCACGCTGCGCTGGAAAGAGGCCGCTACATTGGCGCGGGAGATGGCTTCCCCGCGCTGTTCCGCCGTATGCAGGTAGTTGATAACTGCCGTCTTGAGGCCGGAGAACGAAAAATCAAGACCATCGCCAGAATTATAACCCGCCGGAAATGAAATCGCATGCGGGTCGCCTTCCTTTGCAAGCGCTTCTAGCGCGGGGCCGCCCGGGTAGGGAAGGCCGAGAACACGCGCGACTTTATCAAATGCTTCTCCTGCGGCGTCGTCACGGGTCGCGCCCAAAAGGGTAAGCGTGTTGTAATCCTCTACTTGGAAGATATGGCTGTGCCCGCCCGAGGCAACAAGGCATGTAAAGGGCGGGGTCAGCGACGGATGGGACAGGTAGTTGGCGGCAATATGCCCCGCAATATGATCCACACCCCAAAACGGGATGCCAAGCGCGTAGGCAAGCCCTTTCGCGTAGCTCACACCCGTCAGCAGAGCGCCGATCAACCCCGGGCGGGCAGTGACCGCCACGGCGTCAATTTCATTATAAGATAAGCTCGCGTCCGCAAGCGCTGCGGCGACGGTAGGATTGAGCTGCAATACATGGTTGCGCGAAGCAAGCTCGGGCACCACGCCGCCGTATTTTTGATGCAGCGGGATTTGGGAATAGACCGTGTTTGCAAGTACCTCGCGGCCATTTCGCACAACGGCCGCCGCTGTTTCATCGCAGGAGGTCTCAATGGCGAGCACGTTTACATGCGCCTGCTCCTGCAGCTTCAATAGACGTGCTGCGGCAAGTTCTTCGTAGTCTGTCATACGCCTGCCCGCTTTTCCCTGCGGCGAAGAATGACCGCCCCAGCAAGGATAGTACCCCAGAATGCAAGGAAGAGCACCACCACGCTCAGCACGATATCATAGAACAGCTGCAGCGGCATCATATTGATCATGCGCGAGGTGGCGGGGTCCAACAGCCACAGGTCGTTGGTGAAAAACAGATGATGGAACGCCGTCCAGAACGAAGAGAAATCGAACAGCACCCACAGGGCCACCGCCGCAAGCAGCAGCACAAATACCTTGCTCGCATTTAAGAACGCCCGGGCGAGGCTGCTCAAGTTTTTGCGCAGCAGGACAACCAGCAGCGCGAACAGGCCGAATGCGATATGGGAAAATATACGCCAGTTTTGGTACAAAATGAGCACATCCACCATGTGCGCGCGCTCCCGGTCGTTAAACATGGAAACACGTTCGCCATTGACGGTCACGGTAAGGTCAATGCTGTCTGCGCTGCCTTCCATATAGCGCACCATCTGCATGGTGGCGTTTGTCAGGTCCTCCGTATTCATGCCCATCAGGCGGGCATGGTCTAGGCGCGCGTATTCACTGTAGAAAAAAGCGGGCCGGTTGATGATGATGCGCACTGCGGAGAACAGCAGCGCAACGATAAACAGCAGGCAAACGAACGCCGAAAGCAGGCGTAGCGGGAAAGGGGTCTTCTTCATACGCTTGTCCTCCCGGTTTAAAAATCAGGATACAAAGGGAAGGAGCGGTTTTGATGCCCGCTCCAAACTGTGCCAATGGCAGCCCTCCGCCAAAACGTGCGAAGGAGCGCTTACTCCTTGCAATCAAGCTTTGGCATGGGAGAAATCCCCCAGAGGTCGGATGCATATTCCTTGATGGTGCGGTCGCTGGAGAATTTGCCCGCGCTTGCGGTGTTCATCAAACACTTGCGGCCAAACGCCGTGCGGTCCTGGTAGGCGATATTCGCTTCGAGCTTCTTGTCGATATAAGGAAGCAGCTCTAGGAGCACATAGTATTGGTCAGGCAGGCCGTAGCTGCCGCCGGTAAGGAGGCTAGAATGCAGCTCGTCAAACACATCAAGCCTGCCGAATGTGCCGTCCACCAGCGTATCCACCACGCGGCGGATGCGGGGATCGCTCGCGTGCAGGGCGCGCGGGTCGTATTTCGGGCGGATGGCGGAAAGCTCCGAAAACGATTTGCCGAAAATGAAGTTGTTTTCGGCGCCCGCCTGCTCCACAATCTCTACGGTTGCACCGTCATAGGTGCCCAATGTCACCGCGCCGTTTAGCATCAGCTTCATGTTGCCCGTTCCGCTTGCCTCGGTACCGGCAGGAGAAATCTGCTCGCTGACGTCGGCTGCGGGAATGATCTTCTCCGCGTAGGAACAATTGTAGTTGGCGACGAATACCGTGCGCAGCAGGCCGTCCATGCTCTTGTCGTTGTTGATCAGACGCGCGACCTCATGGATGTACTTGATGATGGCCTTGGCGCGCCAATAGCCGGGTGCGGCTTTTGCGCCGAACACAAACGCGGTTGGCGTGAAGTTGCGGATGCGCCCTTCCTTAAGGCCAAAGTAGATATCCAGTATAGAGAAGGCGTTGAGCAGCTGGCGCTTATATTCGTGCATGCGCTTGATTTGCACATCCAGCAGGAACTCCGGCGGCAGCAGCACGCCCTCCGCTTTCCGGATATGCGCGGAAAGCTGCTCCTTCTTGATGTGCTTGACGGCGTTGAACGCCGCAATGTCCGCATCCGAGGTAAACGCCTTGAGCTTTTCAAGCTCGTCAAGATGCGTTACCCATCCTTCCCCGATACGCTCGGTAATAAAGCCGGAAAGCTCGGGATTGCACAGCTTGAGCCAGCGGCGCTGGGTGATGCCGTTCGTTTTGTTTTGGAAGCGCTCCGGGTAGAGCGTATAAAAGTGCTTGAGCACATTCGTCTTTAGGATTTCCGTGTGAATCTGTGCCACGCCGTTGATGGTGCGCGAGCAGTACGAGGCAAGGTTCGCCATGTGGATCACCGGCCCCTGGATAATGGAGACCTCATGGATATTGGGGAAGGCGCCTGCCATCAGCTCCCCGCAGAAGCGCGCATTGATCTTGTAGATGATATCAAACACTTCCGGGATAACGGATTTAAAGAGCTCCACATCCCACTTTTCCATGGCTTCCGCCATGACGGTATGGTTCGTGTAGGAGAACACGCGCGAGGCAACATGGAACGCTTCTTCAAAGCTCTGCCCTTCGAGCATGAGCAGGCGAATTAATTCTGGAATGCTCACGACCGGGTGCGTATCATTGAGCTGGATGGCGACCATATCCGAGAATGTGGATAAGTCCCCGTGCGCGCGCTTGAAGTTATACAGAATATCCTGCAGCGACGCACTGGAAAGGAAATACTGCTGCTTTAGGCGCAGCTGCTTGCCCGCATAGGTGCTGTCGTTGGGATACAGCACGCGCGTGATGTCCTCCACGGCGTTCTTTTCCTGCACGGCGAGGGCGTACTGCTGATCGTTGAAGGCCTGAAAATCGAATTCCTCCATCGGCTCGCTCTGCCACAGCCGCAGCGTGCCGATGTTATCCGACCGGTAGCCGAGTATGGGCATATCGTAGGGCACGGCACGCACCGTCTGGCCCAGGAAGTGCACCTCCACTGCGTGGGTGTCGCGGCGGATGCTCCAGGGGTCGCCAAAGCGCTGCCAATCGTCCGCGGTTTCAGCCTGAAAGCCGTCCCGGAAGCTCTGCTTGAAGAGACCGAATTTATACCGGATGCCGTAGCCGTCCAGCGGCAGCATATGGGTTGCCGCGGAATCCAAAAAACACGCCGCAAGCCTGCCCAGGCCGCCGTTGCCCAAAGCGGCGTCCTCAATATCCTCAAAGG
>JAEYLA010000022.1 GCA_023461495.1 Bacillota bacterium
TGATTGGCACCGGCAAAGCCAGCGATATGGATTACGTGCAGGCTTCCATTCAGGCTGTAAAATCTATCAACCCTGAGATTTATGTCCTGCAGGGCGCGGGCATCAGCAACGGGCAGGATGTGTACCGCGTGATATTTGCCGGCGCGGAGGCCACCGGATCGTCAAGCGGCATCATAAAAGCGCAGGATCGCGCAGCCATGGTCGACGAGATGATAGGCGCCGTGCGGCGGGCCTGGGATGATCGGCTGGCTGGAGATAAATAAATGGTTTTCTGGTATTCCTTAAAAAACGCACAGGAGGAAATTTTATGGAATTCAAGGTTTATCAAAAGGAACTGGAGCTGCAATCCCGGGGATGGATCCCCACATTTCATGATGTCACCAAAGAGGTGATCGAGATTGTCGCCGCGTCCGGCGTTAAGAACGGTACCTGCACCATAGCTTCGCACCATACCACCTGTTCTGTGATGGTACAGGAATGCTCCCATGACTTGGACTCGTTCGATTTGGAGTACCTGCAGCACGACCTGCTGGATATCATGCGCAAGATGATTCCCGATTTTGCGGAGGAGCATCAGTACCGCCATCCCGGTCCGATTCATGCCCAGTTTGGCCGCTATGTTGAGGAACCCGGCAATTACACAAGCATGAATACGGATGGACATCTGCGCAGCGTATTCTTTGGCCGAAGTGAAGCCATGACCATCAAGGACGGCGTTCTTGATGGGGGCGAATTTGCACATGTATATTTCATTGATTGGGATCATGTCAGGGCCCGCCGCCGCCAGCTCAACATTACCGTCATGGGAACGACGGAGGATGTGGGCGACCGGAAGTGGAACAATGGCGAGGTCATCAACACTCTGCGTAAATATACCCCGGCGGAGAAGGCGGAAATGCCCGAATTCACCCTCCAGCAAAAACGCTGAGAATTGTTAAGAAAAAAGGGACGGTCATGCCGTTCCTTTTTTATAGTAAACCAAATGTCGACGGGTAGCGCGCAAGTACCGCAAACGACTAAGGAAAAAAGATGTAAGCGCTGTGCTTAGTGGGCATAACAGGCATTGGTACTAGCCCCCGTAGTCAACACTGGTTTCTTCCGTTTTCTTAAGACAATCTCGAAAACTGAAGGCCCTGTTTTTGCGCTTCATCGATAAATGCGCCTAAAATTTCTGCATTGTCTTTTGAAACAGCATGCAGAAGATAAACTGCGCCGTTATGCAGGCCGCCCACCACCTTTGCGTAAGCCTGCTCAGCGCCCATCTGCTTCTTAGTATTCCAATCCACATACGCGAAACTCCAAAAAACGGATTGATAACCGAGGCTTTGCGTCAGGGCGAGCGTTCGTTCGGAAAATTCCCCCATCGGTGGCCGGAACAGCGTCATGGTGTAATCGAAATTTTCCTTGATATAGTCATGCAAGGACGTAATCTCGACGCATGCTTTTGCAATGGGCAGCGTCGGCATGGAAGGGTGGGTATAACTATGGTTTCCAATAATGTGCCCTTCATCGATCATCCGCTGAACGAGCTCGGGATTCCGCTTTGCATAGTCGTAGGTGACGAAGAATACAGCCGGTACGCTCTTTTCCTTTAGTACATCCAATATCTTTGGCGTATATCCGTTTTCATAGCCTTCGTCAAACGTCAGATAGATGTCGTTTGTATTGTCCTCTATAAATATGGCGCCATACTTTCCGTATTTGTTTTGAAATTCAACGGCGGATATGGGGCGGCGGTCGCTATCGACCTGCTTTCCTTGCCCCCAGCCCTGCTTGGTGTTGTCCAAGGTCTCCAATCCCGTGGCAAGCGCATGGATGGATGCCGCAATCCCCTTGATTGCATCCACACTCAGCATTGAGCGTTCGGTAATTGCTTCAGCTTCCGTTTTGCCTCCGGCAGCGTCTTTACTGCCGGGCATCCAAACAGTCAGCAGGCAAAGAATCAAAAATAGCGCAATAAATTTCTTCATGTTACACCTCGCTTTTAGTATGTATCAGGAGGTGTCGATTATTTGCGTGAAAAATTGGATGTTTATAACAATACAACATGAAAAAACAAACCCAACCTCACCAGTTGGCGGCAAGGTTGGGTGGGCTTGGAGATGGAATATATCTGCGTTAGGCGGATTGTGTTTTGTTGATACCTGTGTTCCAGATGATCTGGCGCGGGCATTTTTTTGCGCATTCCATACAGCCCGCGCATTTTTTATAATCAAATACCGGCAGGTCGTGGACCATGGTGATCGCATCGTATTTGCAGCTTTTTGCGCAAATGCTGCAACCGATGCAGCCCACCTTGCAGTTGTCGCTGACCGCCTTGCCTTTTAATACATTGGAACAGTCAATGCGCACCACGCTGTGCTTTGGCAACAGGCGGATGATCTGGCGCGGGCATTCCGCCACGCATTTTCCGCAGGTGATACAGCGGCTGTGGTCGATGGTGGAAAGCCCATTGATGATGGTGATAGCATCCGTCGGACAGACCCTTGCGCAGTTTCCAAAGCCAAGGCAGCTCATGGGGCAGTTTTTTGTACCGTCCGCGACGGCCATGGCGGCGGCGCAGTCCGAAAGGCCTTCATAGTAGAATTTCAGCTGGGTGTTGTCAAGCGTGCCACGGCACTGAACATGAGCGATGAGCGGCTCGATTTTGTCCGCATCCGCGCCCATAAGCGCTGCAATCTTCTTTGCGTTGTCCGCCGTGTTGACGGTACATGCGTTGACGGCGGCGCCTTCCGTTACAATGGCGGAAGCGAGCCCATCGCAGCCGGGGAACCCGCACGCACCGCAGTTTGCGCCGGGCAAGAGTTGCCGCACGGCGTCGATGCGCTCATCCTTTTCTACGGAAAAGAACTTTCCGGCAACGCCCAGCGCCACGCCCAGCAGCAGCCCAAGCAGGGCGACGGCCCCTGCGCTGATCCAAATAATCGTCATAGAATCCCTCCCTTAACGGCCCAAGCCGGAAAACCCCATAAACGCGATCGCCATCAGCCCGGCCGCCATCAGGGTGATGGGGAAGCCGCGCAGGGCTTTGGGGATTTCTGCGTTTTCGAGCTTTTCGCGGATGCCCGCCATCAGAATGATGGCGATGGTAAAGCCGACGCCACCAAATATGCCGTTGACGACGCTTTCCAATAGCGTGTAGTTTTGTTCAATGTTGAGGATGGCAACGCCCAAGACCGCACAGTTGGTGGTGATGAGCGGCAGGTATACGCCGAGCGACTTGTAGAGCGTCTCGTTTGTTTTCTGGAGCACCATCTCCACAAACTGCACGAGCGCCGCGATGGTCAGAATAAAGGCGATGGTCTGCATAAAGCCGATGCCAAGCGGCTCCAACGCCCATTTCTGAATCATCCATGTAAACAGGGAGGCCATGCCCATGACAAATGTGACGGCCATACCCATGCCGCTTGCCGATTTGACGTTTTGGGAAACGCCTAAAAACGGGCAGATGCCCAAAAACCGCACCAGTACAAAGTTATTGACCAGCGCCGCGGTGATCGCTATGAGGGCAAGCCTTACAAGCCATGTCATTGCTGTTTCCTCCCTTCTTTTTCTTATTGGATAAGAGGTTGAGCGCGCCAAGTATCAGCCCCAGGGTAATAAAGCCGCCGGGGGCTAAGAGCATCATCACAACGGGCACATATCCATCTCCGAAGACCGGAATGCCGAACAGGCTGCCCGCGCCAATCAGTTCCCGTATGGAGGCGAAGAATGTCAGCGCCGCGGTAAACCCAAGGCCCATGCCCAGGCCGTCCAGCGCGCTCATAAGCGGGGTGTTGGAGCTTGCAAACGCCTCCGCGCGCGCTAAGATAATGCAGTTCACGACGATGAGCGGAATATACAGCCCCAGCGCCTTGTCAAGCGCCGGAACAAACGCCTTTAGGAGTAGCTGCACAATTGTCGTAAACGCCGCGATGATCACCACATACGCCGGAATGCGCACCTGTGACGGGATGAAATTGCGCAGCAGGGAAACGAATACGTTGGAGCATATGAGCACAAACGTTGCGGCAAGCCCCATACCAACGCCGTTGATCGCCGCGGTGGAAACCGCAAGGGTAGGGCACATGCCCAGTAACAGGCGGAAGGTGGGGTTTTCCTTCCACAGGCCGTTGAGAAGCACATAGAAGCCTTTCATTACTGTTCACCTCCCAGCGTAAGCGCAAACGCGCGGGCGGCATTTGCGGCATCCACAACGGCCTGGGTGGAGATGGTGGCGCCTGTGATTGCGTCCACTTCATTCCCGGTTGCACCGCCGCCCTTTTTCACGGTGATCGTATCGTTTTTCCCGGCGAACTGCGCCATGAAGTCCGATTTCTGCACGTTTTTGCCAAGGCCGGGGGTCTCGCTGTTGTCCCCAACGGAAATGCCTGTGACCGTGCCGCCTGCTGTTACGCCTACGGTAACAGAGAACCTGCCGCCGTAGCCGGACGCTTCCACTTCCATCACATAGCCGTCTTCCGTGCCGCGGACATGGTAGAGGCTCGTGATGCTTTCGGGCAGCGTTTGTTCCGTATCCTGTATAAACTCCCCCTGAAAAACCTTGCTTCGGGCGGATTCCGCGGCAAGGCGCGTCTGCGCTGCAATGGGCTCTTTCGTCACATAGTAGGTTGCGCCCAGCGCAAGCCCGGCGATGAGAGAGATCATGAGAAGCCGCCCGCCCAGATGGATGAGATTACGCAGCATGGCGCTTCACCTCCCCGTATACCCTCGCCCGCATGTAACGCTCAATGAGCGGCACGCAAAGGTTCATGATGAGGATGGAATAGCTCACACCCTCCGGATACCCGCCGTACAGGCGGATGACCACCGTAAGGATGCCGCAGCCAAGCGCATAGATGAGCTGCCCTTTTGGCGTAACAGGGGAGGTGGAGTAATCCGTCGCCATAAAGCACGCACCAAGGATCAATCCGCCGGAAACCGTATGGAATGCACCGGCCCATAACGGGCTTTGCCCGCCGCCCAGCACGGCGGTGCCAAGAAATACGGTTGCGATGTAGAGCGCGGGAATTCTTAAGGAAACCACGTGCCGGATCAGAAGATAGACAAAGCCGATAATGAGGGCGATTGCGCTGACTTCGCCGATGCAGCCGGCCCTGTTGCCGAGCAATAGGGAAAGCAGTTCCTGCGTAGGAGTGGAGGCTGTACCAACCGTTCCATTCTGCGAGAGTTGCGCAAGCGGCGTCGCAGCGGATACCGCGTCTGAAGTGAGAAAGAAGGCGTTGACGGGCGCTGTCCACGCCGTCATCTGCACCGGAAAGCTTGCCAGGAGAAAGCCGCGCGCGGCAAGCGCGGGATTTACAAAATTGTTGCCGATGCC
>JAEYLA010000023.1 GCA_023461495.1 Bacillota bacterium
CGCTCCAGCCCAGACGGGCGGAGTGTTGCTGTGTGTATTGCCGGTTTTCTACAGTCATGCTTGATCTCTCCCCTGTCATACTTTGGATGCAGTGAGTATTGCCATACCAATCAGGTTTATACCTGCATGCGCGCAACGATTTTTACAATATGTTCTCTCATGTTGGAAATTCACGGCTATGACAGCTATTTCTTAGCTATTTCTATGCGCATTGCACCGTGGAAATGAAAAACGGCGCAACAAAAAGGTTTACGGGCTTTTTTCACGTATACCGCCGGCATTTTATTGCCTGTACATATTTTGTTGTATGAGTTTCAAAAGCAGCAAACATTGCATCGAATTATTTTCAGGCAAAAGCGGACGTATAAAAAAGCGCCCTTTTCAGGCGCATCTTTCTTGGCGGATGAATCTCCGGTATCGGGTATGAACACCAATTTGTTGGGCGCTGCGCCATACCCTGCGCGGGGATATATTTACCCCCACACGGCATCCGGCCGCAGCGCCCATATTGGAATTCAATGGTTCAAGGAAAAATGGATTTCCCCTTTATTTATACAGCGGGCCAAACGCGCTGCAGGCGCGGTAATCCGCGGCTTCCAGATCGTCCGTGCCAAACGCGGCCCACGCCGCGGGGCGGAAGATGCTTTCCTTCTCCACATTGTGCATGGAAACAGGAATGCGCAGCATGGACGCAAATGTGATGAGGTCCGCGCCCACATGCCCGTAGCAGAACGCGCCGTGGTTGGCGCCCCAGTTGGCCATCACGCTGTACACATCCGCGAACGCGCCCTTGCCGGTAAGACGCGGCGCAAACCAGGTGGTGGGCCAGGTGGGGTCTGTGCGGCCGTCCAGTTTCGCGTGCACTTCGGGGTCAAGCTCGCAGCTGTAGCCTTCCGCAAGCTGCAGCACAGGGCCAAGGCCCTTGACGTAGTTGAGGCGCGCCATCGTGATGGGCATGCCGCCGCGCGTGCCGCCGATGAAGTTGGAAGAATATCCGCCCCCACGGAAATAGTCCCTGTTTGCCGGGCACCACTGGGTCGCCTTGAGGCAGGCATCGACGTCCTCCTGGATAAGCTCATAGGACGGCTTGATGGTGTTTTTGCCATTAGCATCCTTCGCGGCGCCCGTGCCCTCAAGCGCTGCGGCGCCGGAGTTGATGAGGTGGATAAAGCCGTTCCTGGCATCGCCCGTCAATTCCTTGCCGGTCACGCGCCTGACAGCATCCGGGCTCCAATAGGTGCGCACATCCGCGAAGATGCCCGGTGTGTTGGTGAGCAGGTGTTCAAAGAGCATCGTCATGCCGTTGAGCGTATCGTTCTCGGTCGCCACAATATAGGAAGGACGCGTGCCGTTCCAGTCGAACTGGCTGTTGAGCATGGCCTCCAGGAAGTCGAAATTCGGCTTGTAATCCGTCCACTGGCGCTGGCCCTGGATGCCGCCCGCGATGGCGTTGTGGCCGCAGCTTTCCTCAATAAAGCCCATCTCGGCAAGCTTGGGGTTGCCGATCATCAGATCGCGTACGATCAGCATGCACTTGACGCAGAACTCCCACTGGACGTCCTTTTCCTGGCGGGTATACCGCTTGGCCTCGGCGTTGGGATCGAAGCCTTCCTTGCAGTGCGCCTTCGTCCACTTGAGCGCGCGTTCAAACTCTTCATGATCGTAAATGCCCAAATCAACGCGCCTTAAGAGCTCCGTTTCGTCCACAGACTCGGACCGCATGCCGAAGTACTCCTGGAACAGATCCTGATTCAGGATGGAGCCCGCAATGCCCATGCACATGGAGCCGATCTGAAGATAGCTCTTGGCGCGCATCGACGCCGCGGCCACGCCCGCGCGCGCAAAGCGCAGGATTTTTTCCGAAACATCGGCAGGGATGCTGTTGTCCGCAAGATCCTGCACATCATGGCCATAGATGCCGAAGGCGGGCAGGCCCTTCTGTGCATGCGCGGAAAGCACCGCCGCAAGGTACACAGCGCCCGGGCGCTCGGTGCCGTTAAAGCCCCAAACAGCCTTGATGGTCTTTGGATCCATATCCATGGTTTCCGTGCCGTAGCACCAGGAAGGGGTAACGGTGAGCGTTACGCTCACTCCCTCACGCTCAAACTTTTCCTGGCACTTTGCGGCCTCATATACGCCGCCGATGGTCGTATCCGCAATGATGACTTCCACGGGCGTGCCGTCCGGATGCCTGACGTTCTCCGAGATCAGCTTTGCCGCGGAATGCGCCATCTGCATCGTCTTTTCTTCCAAGGCCTCACGTACGCCGTTGCGACGGCCGTCGATAGTGGGCCGTATTCCAATTTTAACCATTGTAATCTCCTTTCGCGATCTGTGTCTATATTCTCCCGCTTGCATCAAATGCCTATCCGCCGATGCCGCAGGGGTATATCCTCCGCAATTATAGCATGGATGAATCGTTCTGTGTGCCCTGAATTTTGTGAAGATGCCCCCCGCCATTCGACGGGGGGCATTTGTGGAAAGAGCCTCTATTGGGAATTAGTCGTAGAGCAACGGAGCGATCTTCGCATCGTCCATGTTGGCGGCGGTGTAATACTGGAACCCGGTGTCAACGATTTCTTCAACAGCTTCGCCGTTCATGGCCTTGACGGCAAGTTCAACCGCGAGGAAGCCGATCATATAAGGATCCTGCGTGATGGAGCCGTTGAACCAGCCGTTCTTCACAGCGTTCTTCTGGCTTGCGCCTGCGTCAAAGCCGATGACCGCAACGTCCTTGTACTTGCCGTTCGTACGGTCGAGGTCCTGGCCGTCCGTGGTGGCGGCGAGGAGGCCCGCGACAGCGCCTTCATTGGAGCAGAAGATACCTACAAGACCCTTCTTGGCAAAGAGGCCCTGCGCGGTGGTCTGCATATCGGTGGTGTTGGTGGAAGCGGGAACGAGGATGTTCAGCTCCACGGAAACCTTGCCGGAGGCAGCGGCCTTTGCATACCTGTCATGGCCGGTGATGGCAACTTCGCCGGCCTTCACGCCTTCAGCGAGCTCGGCCATCTTATCGAGGAAGCCGACGGTACGTCCAACAACGGAAGCGGAGGTTGCATCCTGGCTCAGAACGCCGATGATGACCGGGCTTTCCGGGGTAGCGGCAGCGATCTTATCCTGGACGAGCTTGAACATTTCGTCCGCAGCGCCCGCACCGGCATTTTCATTGTTGGTGGAGGCGGTGGAGGCGATGGTTCCTTCGGGCGCATTGGGAACGCCGGAGTCAAAGCCGACAACGGGGATGCCCTTTGCCTTGGTGTCATTGAGCTGCGTGGTCACGGACTCCGTATCGAGTGCCGCCAGGCACAGGGCGGCGGGGTTCTTTGCAAGAACCGCGTTGAGCTGGTCGATCTGGGTGCTGATCTCAGACTCGGACGGCGGGCCGTCGAATGTGATCTCAACGCCGTACTTCGCCGCGGCTTCATCCGCGCCCAGCTTGACGGTCTGCCAGAACTGGTGCTGGAAGCCCTTGGAGATCATGGCGATGTAGGGCTTGC
>JAEYLA010000024.1 GCA_023461495.1 Bacillota bacterium
AAGAACGGGGATGGTGGGCATGCCCGGAATGAAGCTGAGCATCGCCAGCATGCCGCCCAAAATATAGAGCGCCTGCGGCTTTGCAAACAGCTGCCCCGAAAGGTCGGCGCCAAAGCTGCTTTCGCTGGCCGAGCGCGTTACGATAATGCCTGCGGAAGTGGAAACGAGCAGCGCCGGAATCTGGTTGACCAAACCTTCGCCCACGGTTGCAAGCGCATATACCTGGAGTACCTGTTCAATCGCCATGACCTTGCCGCCCAGGCCGAGCGCGCCGATCACGATACCGCCGACGAGGTTGACGAAGGTAATGATAATGCCGACAATCGCATCGCCTTTGATAAATTTAGAGGCACCGTCCATTGCGCCGTAAAAATCCGCTTCACGCTGCACGGCTTCCCTTCGCTTTTTCGCATCCCCTTCGCTGATAATGCCGGTATTCAAATCCGCATCGATTGCCATCTGTTTGCCGGGCATTGCGTCGAGCGTAAATCTGGCCGCAACTTCGGCAACACGCTCGGAACCCTTTGTGATGACCATGAACTGCACGATGACGATGATAATGAATATGATAAAGCCGACAACGAGGTTGCTGCCCATCACGAAGGAGGCAAATGTATGGATGACGTTTCCCGCTTCCCCGCTGTTGCCTAAAATCAGACGGGTGGACGAAATGTTGAGCGCCAGACGGAACAGCGTCAAAATCAGGAGCATCGTCGGGAATGTGGAAAATTCCAGCGTCTCCTTGATGTAGAGCGACATCAACAGCACCAGCATGGAAATGGAGACATTGAGGATAAGCAGCATGTCTAAGAAAGCGGGCGTGAGCGGCACGATGATAAGGATTACGATGCCCAGCACCATCACCGCTACCAAAATGTCCGAGCCTTTGATTTTCATGCGCTTTACCTCCTCCTTTCCGGATGCTTCAACCGGTACACATACGCTAAAATTTCCGCCACAGCCTGATAGAACTCCTCGGGTACTTCATCGCCGATCTCACAGAAGAAGTACAGGCTTCTGGCAAGGGATTTGTTCTCCACAATCTCCACGCGGTGCTCTTTGGCCTTCTCCTTAATCTTTCTGGCTAAAAAGTCCTGCCCTTTTGCCACAATCACCGGCGCGCCGTTCGCCCCCTCTTTGTAGGAAAGCGCAACAGCAAAGTGCGTCGGGTTTGTAATGACCACATCCGCCTCCGAGACCGCCTGCATCATGCGCATGCTGCTCATCTGGCGCTGTTTCTGCCGGATACGCCCCTTGATCTGGGGATTCCCCTCGGTCATTTTATATTCGTCCTTGATCTCCTGCTTGGTCATCATCAGGTCCTTTTCATACTGCCGCCACTGGAGGAAGTAATCGACTGGGCCCAATACCGCAAGGACAACCGCGAGCTTAAACGCAACGCCCAATACCATCTGCCATGTCTCCCGGATGGAAAAATCCAGTTCCTGGTGCATGAGCGCAGGCGTGCTCTGGATGCGGATCGAATACTCATCGTATGCGACCTTTGCAAGCACCGCCAGCCGGACGAGGGATTTTAACAGGTCAATCAGCGTCTTTTTGGAGAAAATCCGTTTGAATCCCTCCGCCATGCTGATGCGGGAAAACTTGGGCTGTATGGCCTTTGTGGTGAACAGCGCCCCTACCTGCAAAAAGTTGAATATGAGCCCTGCCGCAAACGCAACTGCAAGCACCGGCAGCAATATCACCACAAACCGTATATACAGGTCCTTGAACGTGGCATGGATATTCGCCACATTGAACGCTTCGGGTGCGCCCCCGCTGAAGTATTGGATGGAAAGCTTTTTAAGCCCGTCCACCATCATCACGCCCGCAAGGGACAATATGCCAAAAAGTGCAAGCAGGGAAAACGCGGTGGTCAGATCGGTGCTTTTGAATACCTGCCCTTTGTCACGCGCATCCTTCCGCTTTTTGGGCGTTGCTTTTTCAGTCCGGTCTCCGCTATTCTGGCTCATACTGCACCCGAAAGCCCTTTGAGCATGTAGTGGATGGACTCAAACATGTTCGAAAACATGGTGTTCGCAAAAGTGACGTATACCGGCAGCAGTAACAGCAGCGCCAAAAACCCAAGCATGATTTTGAGCGGTATGCCGACGACAAACACGTTCATCTGCGGGGTGGTCCGCACAATCACACCCATCAAGATCTCCCCCATCATGCCCGCCGCGATCATCGGCATTGCCACCTTGGCGGCCAGCATAAACGAAAGCACGAACACCTCCAGCGCCGAATATCCCAAGGCCGGAGCAAGCGTCACCTGCCCCACCGGAATGTAGGAGAAGGTGTTTAGGAGGATGTACACAAGCTGGTGGTGCCCGTCCACCACGAAAAACAGAATCAGCATGATGGTATAAAGGAAGTTGCCCGTTACCGGAACGCTGATGTTCGATTGCACATCAAACACGTTCACCATACCAAAACCCATCTGCATGTCTATGGTGTAGCCCGCCGTCTGCGGGATGCTGAAAAACAGCGTCGTCACATACCCCAGCACAAGGCCGAAGAGCAGCTCCTTGATACAAAGCAGTGCATACTCAAATACGCTGCGGTAAACGATTGCCGTACGCGCGGCGTCCGCGGAATACACGACATACGCGAGCGAGATGCAGATCATGATTTTGAGCATGCTCGGCAGCGTCTTTCGCCCGAAAATCGGGCTGGAAAAAATCAACGCCGAAACCCGCAGGAAGATCAGCACGAAATAATCGACATTGAGCAGAACGGCGTTTACGATCTTTTCCATCGCTCACCCACACTAGATACGGGTATTTCCGATATACTCGAATATGCGCAGCGTAAAATCGGAAAGGCTGGTGAGCATCCATCCGCCAAACACCAGTAGGGCTATAAATATCGCAATGATCTTTGGCACAAACGCAAGACTCTGCTCGTTAATCTGCGTCGTTGCCTGAAAAATGGAAACGATAATACCCACGATCATGCCGATGATAAGCGGCGGCGCCGCCACCATCATAATGGTGGTGACCGCATCCTGCATTATCTTGATTACCGTCGTCTGGTCCATGCTGTTTCCCTCTAATCCCATATTGCGCTTTTTCCGTCAGACAGCGGCGCGTCATCATCCGAAGCTTGTGAGCAGCGATTTTACCGTAAGCGTCCACCCGTCCACCATAACGAACAGCAGCATCTTAAACGGCAGTGAAATAACAACAGGCGGCAGCATCATCATACCCATGGACATCAGGGTACTTGCCACCACCATATCGATCACGATAAACGGGATATAGATGTAAAAGCCGATCTCAAACCCATGCTTGATCTCGCTGGTGATAAACGCCGGGATCAATGTTGTATTGGGAATGCTCTCAAGCGTTTCCACCGTATCGGGCTGGCCGGAAGCGGAAAGAAAGAACTTGAGGTCGGATTTATAGGTTTGCTTGAACATGAATTCGCGCATTGGCGCCATGGCCTGCTCGACTGCGGATTCCTCCGTAATGATGCCCTTTACATAGGGGTCATACGCCTCTGTTTCAATCTGCTTGATGACAGGGGACATCACAAACAGTGTAAGAAACAGCGCAAGGCCGATAAGAACCTGGTTTGGCGGCATCTGCTGCAGACCCATGCCGTTGCGCACAAGCGAAAGCACAATGATGATGCGCGTAAAGCTGGTGAGCATAATCAGTATGGAGGGCAGCACGCTTAATACGGTGAGCAGCAGCAGGATATCCACCGATTCGCTCCTGTCGCCCAGAAGCCCCCCGAACGGCCCGTTCGCGGAACTGGTATTCTCTTTTAAGACCGAACAACCACATAACAAAACAGCCACCATAATGACCGTAATCAAGAGCCAAACCCGTTTGGCTCCTTTTTTGGTCTTACGGTGGTGGTCTTTTCTCATCCCGGGCATCATCGTCATCTTCAGCGGCGGCAAAAGCGTCGCTTGGCGCTCACTTTTTCTCATGTATCCGACATCCTGTTCCCCCCGGCCTCACACACGCCCCCCCAGGCATGCGCGCGGCGCTTATTTGAGCGGCGAATGCTCATCCTTTTTATAAATCGCTGAAAGCACGTCTTTAAAGGATGATATGCCCCCCTGTGGCTGTTTCTCCTCTATAAGCGGCTGGAGTTCGCCAAGCTCCGCCGTCATCAGCGGCTGGATATTCTGCTGCGTAATCCCCACTACCATGTACTTTTCTCCGACCTGAAGCAGCAAAATCTGCTTGTCCTTTGAAAGCACCAGGCGATCCTTTATCGTCATGTATTTCCCCTTCATGAGATTGCCGCCCTTCACAGACAAGAACTTTGTTGTAAAGTAAGCGGCAAAAAGCACAAGCAGCAATACAAGGATCAATAAGAATGTAGAGCCCGAATCCTCCAGCATCTTTTATACCTGCATACGCATGACTTCGTTATAGGCGTCAATCACCTTGTTGCGGACCTGAATGGCGAGGTTTAAAGACAATTCCGCCTTCTTTGCCGCGATGGTCGTTGTATGGATATCCGTAATATCGCCGGAAAGCAGGCTTAACGTGTTTGCCTGTGTGGCGGCGTCCGTTGCCTGCGCCTCCTGGAGCACATTGCCCAAAATGTCCGAAAAGCTTGCGCCCTCCACCTTTGCGGCAGCCTGGGGCTGCTGCGCAGCCGTAGAAACAACGTTTGCGATCTGTTGAATCTGCATGGCGTATCCTTACCTTTCCGTCCGGTTAACGGCCGATCTCAAGCGCCTTGAGCGCCATGTTCTTCGTGGCGTTGAGCGCGGTGATGTTTGCTTCATACGCGCGCGTCGCCGCCATCATATCCACCATTTCCGTCACTTCATTGACGTTGGAGTATTTGACATATCCATTCTCATCCGCATCCGGGTGGCTGGGATCGTATTCCGTCTTAAAGTCCGACATATCCGTCGCGATCGAGGAAACCACCACGCCGCGCCCGTGCGAGGCGCTCCGGCCATTTTTTGCTTCGTTCAGGTAATCGGCAAACGAGGTGTTGTCCGCACGCTCTGCGAATACCGCAACCCTGCGCCGGTAAGGTTCGCCGTTTGCGGTACGGGTCGTACCCGCGTTGGCAATGTTCTGGCTGATGACGTCCATACGCAGCCGCTGGGCCGTTAACGCGGAGCCACTGATATCAAGGGAGCTTAAAAATGCCATGCCGGTTTACTTCCCTTCCCGAATTGCCATGCCCAAACGGGCAAATTCGCTGTTGATTTGTTCCGTGAGCGTATAATAATAGACGGTGTTGCGCGCGAGCGCAACGTTTTCCGCCTCCACATCGACATTGTTGCCGTCATACCGCATATTGGTTTTGTCGTTTTTCGTGACCTGCGCCGTCACATCGGAAAGCGGGGTCTGCTGCGCATCGTCCGCAAAGGTAAAGTGGTTTTCACGCGTACGCTTGCTGGCAAAGTCCGTATCCATTCTAACGGGATCCTTTACAAGCTCCTCATTTTTTGAGAACGCGATGTGCTTGTCCCTTGTGCGCTTGTTTTCATAGCGCGGCTCAATGGTTGCGGCAAACGCATCCTGCTCGGGCGCGCGCACCCCCACTGCACCGGACTGCGCCTCCAGCTGATCGTTGAGCGCCTTTTGAAAGATCGACTCAAATTCCACGCTGGAACTCTTGAAATTCGGAGTCTCCGCGTTTGCAATATTGTTGGAGATCACTTCGTTGCGGACCCATGCGGCATCCATGCCTTTTTGCAAAAGATCAATTCCGCCAAACATCTTTGGTATCATCGCCCTAGCTCACTCCTTCCCCAACGCGATACGCCTCATAATTGGACAGCACCTTGGATACATAATTCCGCACGCGCTCGCTGATTTTTGCGTACTGCGCCGCATCGTCAGCGTCCGTAATATTTAAACCCGATATCCTGCTTGGTCCGGTATTGTACGCGGCCAGCGCCAAGCGCACATCCCCGAAGCGGTCGATGAGGTTTCTTAAATACTTCGTGCCGCCCGCAATGTTCTGTGCCGGGTCAAACGAATTGGTAACGCCCAAAGAAGCGGCTGTGGACGGCATCAACTGCATGAGTCCCTCCGCCCCCGCGGAGGAGACCGCATCCGTACGGTAGCTTGACTCCGCCTGAATCACGGCTTTCACAAGCGCCGCATCCAGACCATTCTGCTGTGCTGCGGTTTGGATCAGCCCATCGTAGGCCACGGAACCGGCGGCAGCCACGGGCTGCGCCCCCATATTGCCAAGCGGGATCGGGCTGCTGTCCGCCGCGAGCGTATCTGAAAGCAAATTGGAAAACCGCGGCGACTGAAAGCCGACCCTTGCCGCATTTGCGTCCAGAATGGATTGCACCTGCTCTAATTTGGTTAAATATATCCCTCTAACCGATTCCATACAGCAAACCCTTCTTATACTAATTGAGTATAGCATAACAAAACGCGAGCATTCAACAATTTGTTCATAATTTTGCACGCAATGCCACGAAGGAAGGCGTACAATGTCGAATGAACAGGCATGAAACGCCCCGATATATGACATTCCTTAGAATGCATGCATGTATTCTTTTATGGAGGTTCTGTCCGCAGCCTTATCTGCCGCCCGTCATCTCGTCATGCCAGCGGCACATCCGCGCGGAAATTTCAGAAAGCGGCAGCTCCTGCTGCACGGCCCCAATGGAATTGGCGACCATCGGCATCCCGTAGACCACACAGGTTTCCTTGTTCTGCCCGATGGTAAAGGCACCCTTATTTCGCATGGCGAGCATCCCCTTTGCGCCGTCGCTTCCCATGCCGGTGAGGATAATACCAAGGGCGTTTGGCCCTGCGGCCTTTGCGACCGAATGGAACAAAACATCCACAGAAGGACAGTGCCCGCTCACCTTCTCGCCTTTATAGCACTTGACGCGGTAGCCCTTTGCCGAGCGCTCCACTTCCATCTGGAATTCGCCGGGTGCAATCAGCACGCGGCCCGGCAGCACAAGGTCTCCGTCGGCCGCTTCCTTTACCTCCAGCGCGCAGGAGTTGTTCAGGCGCTCCGCATACATGCGGGTAAATACGGGCGGCATATGCTGCACCACAACGATTCCTGCGGAAAAGCATTTGATGCTGTTGAGGATGTTGGCGGTCGCTTCCGTTCCGCCGGTCGATGCGCCAATTGCGACCAACAGGCTTTCATTGACGGCAGCGCCGCTTGAGCGCTGGCCAATCTCTTCGACCCGTTTCCTGTGCTTAAACTGGCCCACCTTGGAAATGGATGCGATCTTGATTTTAATCACAAGCTCCGCAATAAACGCATTGCGCTCACCCTCCTCCATCGTGACGGGCTTTGCCACAAAATCCACGGCACCCGCCTGCATGGA